>JACIWF010000059.1 GCA_014361095.1 Hadesarchaea archaeon
CCGTGCGCCGGGTTCTGAGGCCGTTCTATCGCTATGTCCAAACTGCACACACCGGTGAAATCAACACCTATCTCCTCTGGATAGTGGTCGGCCTGGTGGTAATCCTAATAATAATCCTGCTTACAGTGTGGTGAGATCATGGGACTGACAACCTACTTCAGGAAAAAATCACCCTGGCTGCTCCACTTCAACTCGGGTGGATGCAACGGCTGCGACATCGAGCTGCTGGCAGCCCTTACACCGAGATACGACGTGGAGCGCTTTGGAGTCAAGCTGAAGGGCTCCCCACGGCACGCCGATATCCTTGTGGTCACCGGTCCCGTCACCAAACAGACCAGGGAGCGGCTCATCAGGGTCTATGAGCAGATGCCTGAGCCCAAGGCGGTGGTGGCGCTGGGCTCCTGCCCGGCATCCGGATGTGTCTTCCACGATTGCTACAACACGCTGGCCCCGCTGGACAAGCACATTCCGGTGGCCGCCTATGTTCCGGGCTGCCCGCCTAGGCCTGAGGCGATCATCTTCGCTCTGGTAAAAGTTCTGGAGGGCATGGGAAAATGAACTCGCAGGAAGTAGCCGATCTAATCAAGGCCGACGCGGATGAGATCAGGATCATCAGCGAGAGGTGCCTCTTCGCCTCAAGCGACAAGAAGAGGTTCCTGAACATCCTGAGATCGCTAAAGTCCAGCGGCGTCACTCATATCTCCACCATCACCGCCCTGGACAACGGCAAGTCAATCGAGCTGATCTACCACTTCGACTGCAAACCGGCCCTACTGAACCTCAAGATCTTCCTGCCGATGGACGACCTAAAGGTACCCACGATAACCGATCTTTTCCCAGGAGCCATCCTCTACGAGCGCGACATCATGGAGATGATCGGGGTAGTGGTAGAAGGGCATCCGGACCCAAGAAGGCTGTTCCTGCCGGAGGACTGGCCTCAGGGCAAATACCCGTTGAGAAAGCAGAAGGAGGAGAAAAAGGCATGACCATGGTAATACCAATCGGGCCACAGCATCCGGCCCTGAAGGAACCCGAGTACTTCAGGTTTGAGGTCAAGGGTGAGGAAATAGTTGACGTGGATATCTACTTCGGTTATGCTCACCGCGGCATCGAGGAGACATTCGCCCGGCGCAACTACAAGCACAACATCTATCTCTCGGAGAGAATCTGCGGCATCTGCAACATCTGCCACTCGACCTGCTACTCCATGGCGGTGGAAAGGGTCGCCGGGATCGAGCCTCCTGAGCGGGCCAAATACGTGCGCTCCCTGATCTTGGAGCTGGAGAGAATTCACAGCCACCTGCTCTGGCTTGCGGTGGCGGCCCACCAGATCGGCTTTGACACCCTTTTCATGCTGGCCATGAGGGACCGGGAACACGTGATGGACATGAGGGAGATAATCTCTGGAGGCAGGGTCCACTCAGCAACCAACGCCATCGGTGGGGTGAGGAGAGACGTGACCCGAGAGCAGGTGCCAAAGCTCTTGGAAAATCTGGACAAGGTAGAGCGGTCCGTAAACTACTACATAAACCTCTTCCAGACCGACCGAACGATAAGATCCCGCTGTGAAGGTGTCGGGGTTCTTACCAGAGAGGACGCCATCAAGCTCTGCGCCGTGGGTCCGGTCGCGCGCGCCTCAGGAGTTAAAACCGACATTAGGGTGGATGACCCTTACGCCGCCTACCCCAACCTCTCCTTTGAAGTCATCACTGAAACTGACGGTGACGTTATGGCCAAAGGAATGGTCAGGCTGAGGGAGATGGTGGAATCGGTCAAGATGGTCAGGCAGATCCTGAAGGAAATGCCAAACGGACCGCTCAGGGTGCCTGTGGACCTGAAAATACCGCCCAACGAGGCCGTGCAGAGGGTGGAAGCACCCCGTGGTGAACTGCTGTACTACATCAGATCAAATGGTTCTGAAATTCCCGAACGGGTGCGCGTCAGAACTCCCACTTACGCCAGTGCACCTTCATTAAAGCCGATGTTCGTCGGGGGAACGGTGGCGGAAATCCCGATCGTCCTCTGGAGCCTCGATGTCTGCTTCGCCTGCAACGACCGGGTCACGCTGGTAGATGCAAACACAGGTAAGGCCAGGGTCGTCACCATGGAGGAGTTGAGGAGGTGGCGCAGTTGAACTTCCTTGAGATCCTACAGTTCATCTATAACTCACTTGTCTTTCCCGGGCTACTTTTCGCTTCAGTGATCGGTCTGCTCTACATCGGGATTGACCGGAAGGTAACTGGCCATCTCCAGCACCGCATCGGCCCACCCATATGGCAGGAGTTCCTTGACTTTGGAAAGCTGATGACCAAAGAGGACATCACACCTGCGGCGGCGATAAAGCCTGTCTTTGTGGGCGCACCTTTATTGGCCTTGGGTTCGCTGGCGGCGGTGATGCTGCTGCTTCCCGTGGCTTCAGCACAGCCGTCCCTTCGACTGACCGCAGACATCATCGTCATCATTTACCTGCTCAACATTCCGGCCATCTCGATGATACTGGGCGGATACTCCTCAGGTAGCCCGTTCGCCATCGCAGGAGCTGGCCGCTACATCGTCCAACTTCTGGGTTACGAGTTTGTCTTCATCCTTTCAATCGCAACCATTGCGGTAAAGGTCGGGACCCTCAACCTGACCGATATCATTAGCTATCAAACTGCAAATGGGTGGCTGCTGCTGGATTGGAAACTTCTGCCGGCAATTGTGGCCACCCTCATCGCAGCACAGGGAAAGCTTCTCCGCGCGCCGTTTGACATACCGGAGGCTGAGACCGAGATCGTTGCCGGTCCGCTCACCGAGTATTCGGGCCCCAAGCTGGCCATCTGGAGGACGGCCTACAATGTGGAAACCATCGCCGTGGCTGCCCTCCTGGTCTCCCTCTTCCTGGGAGGACCAACACCCTACACCTTTGGAAATATCCAGATACCGGCCATCGTGGACTTCCTCATCAAGACATTCCTGATTGTGATGCTGACTACCGTGGTGAGGAACATCGTGGCCAGGGTGAGGATCGACCAGGCGCTGAAGTTCTACTGGACCTTCGGCGTCCTCCTTGCCGTAATCAGCATGATACTTGTGATGGTGGTGCCCTAATGGTGAAAATACTGCCCAAGGTTCTGGCCAATCTTTTGCGCAAGCCCTTCACGGTGAAGTATCCCTACGAAAAGGTGGAACCTGCCGATGGTTACCGTGGGAAACCATCAATAACTAAAGAGAAATGCATCCGCTGCTGGCAGTGCATCAGGGCCTGCCCAGACAGAGCGATCAGCATCGACAAGGAAACTAAAACCCCAGTCATCTGGCTAGGCAGATGCACCTACTGCGGGGAGTGTGCTGAAGCCTGTCCCACGAAAACGATCGTGATGACAAAGAACTTCGAGTTCTTGGATCAGTACGAGAAATAAAGCGCTGGTCAGGACTATTTTGGCTTGAGTTCCTCCGTCAGCATATCTAGAACTCTATTCATCGAACTTTTCACCGCTTCACACATTTTTGAGCCTAGCTCGACCTGTCCCGGCTGAATCCCCAACAACATTATCTCCGCCCCAGTCTGTTCCTTAAGATAGCCTGCCAGCACTGAAAGCGGTATGGTGTGGGTGGAAATCGAGCGGCCGCTGATGGCTGCGGGATCGGCGAAGACGACATCTCCGGGTTTGGCTCCGAAATCGGCCGCATCAATAAGTATGATGTGGGAAGGTTTGAAACGCCTAATTTGCGAGGTGTAGTTTTCTGGGGCCACTCCGCCTTCCACGATTAAGACATTTGGCGACCTTACCCGATTACGCAACTTTCTAACTATCTCAACGCCGACAGAATCGTCGCCGCGAAAATCACTGCCGACGCCGACAACCACAACCCGCGTAGCCCGATTCAGAAACGAGGACAAGTCTACTGACAATGTTTCACCGGATAAAATTATTAAAAATCAAGTCCTCCCGTTTTGCCCCAGTTCGCCTCAGAACTGAGAGTGCCCAATCGATCTTACCCACCTCAGTAATGCGATGGGCATCAGAGCCTATGCTGAGCTTAACTCCCTTCTTGAGACACAGACGGATAAAATCATCGCCAGGTATTTTGTACTTCACGTTGACCTCCATCGCAACGTTTTTTTCCGCTGCAAGGTCAACAAAGTCCTCAATTTCCTCCCTAGAGAGGCTTGGCAACAGGTCTACGTTGAAGAAAAATGGGTGGCAGAAGACATCGACCCTTTGCCTTTCTATAGCTCTGGTAGCACGTGATAGATATTCATGGGCGTTATCACCTAAGTAAATCTCCTCAATATCGTGAATCCCTATTGAGAGAAGATCAATCTTTTTAATGAAATCCTCCTCCACATCCAAACTGCCGTATCTGTTGACCACGTTGGCCTCAATCCCGGCCAGGACAGGAATTTCAGCCTCCTCGCCGGCGATTTTTATCTCCTCGAGCATCTGTTCCATTTTCTCCCTGCTCACACCAACTCTGAGTTCTGGACCATGATCGGTGAAAGCCAAGGCCTCCATACCCCTAGCTACTGCTGCCTGGACCATCTCGGCGTGGCTGCAGGTGCCGTCTGAGTAACGTGTATGTGTGTGAAAATCGAACCTTTTCAGCATACTGGACCAAAACCGAATTGTACCTAAAAGGCTTAATTATAGCTGTCAAAAGGATGTCTCAGGTAAACGAATAAAGAAATTTAAAAACGGCTGTGTCTGGAATGGTAGAAAATGATGGTGATAACATGCTGGAGAAAATCACCCTTTCACACGGGGCCGGCGGCAAAATTATGATGGATCTCATAAAAAACATCATTTTGAAGGAAATTAACCTGAAAAGCGCCGGGGATGTGGGGCTTGACGCCCTCGACGACGGAGCCACCATTTCACTGGGTGATAAAACTTTAATCTTCACCACCGATTCCCACACAGTAAAACCATTATTCTTCCCCGGAGGAGATATCGGGAGACTGTCGGTATCGGGAACAATAAACGACTTGGCAATGATGGGGGGCCGACCGCTGGCCATGGCCTGTGCAATAGTGGTTGAAGAAGGATTCCCCATCGCCGATCTTGAAAGGATATTTCGCTCGATGGATCTCACCTCCCGGGAAGTGAATTGCCCTCTAATCACTGGCGATTTTAAAGTTATGGAAAGAGGGGCCTTGGATGGGGCGATTATAACTACCACAGGCATAGGGATAGCGGAAAAAATCATCACGGATCGGGAATTGAAACCCGGAGACAAAATCATTGTTACCGGAACAATTGGCGACCATGGGATGACAATACTTGCGAACAGGGAGGGGATTAACCTGGCCACGGATTTGGTCTCCGACGTTGCCCCGCTATGGGAAACTGTTGAAGCTGCTCTGAAGATTGGTGGGGTGACCGCCATGAAAGATCCCACGCGCGGAGGTCTAAGCGCAGCCTTGAATGAGATGGCGGAAAAGGCAAAAGTTGGCATAATCATCAAAGAAGATGAAATCCCGATTTTAGATAGTGTTAGGGTGGCAAGCGAAATGCTGGGTATCGATCCTCTTCAGATTACCAATGAGGGAAAAGCGGTTATAGCTGTAGAGCCAGACAAGTGCGACTTGGTGCTGGAAGCTATTAAAAAAACCAAATATGGAAAGAATGCAAAAATAATCGGCGAAGTAGTGGCTGAGCACGCGGGCGATGTGATTCTCGAAACCAGCGTCGGAGGAAAAAGAATTTTAGAAATACCGATAGGAGATCCCGCCCCCAGAATATGTTGATGTATATTTGATGACAAAAGATGACAAAAATAGAAAATTTGGAAAATTGGAAAAATGTGTACATAAGTAGACAATAGACAAATGTAGACACATGAAAAACGTGAGAGTTCGGACACTAACTCACCCTACCTAAAAATTAAAAAATTTATTGGAAATTGCTGTTAAATGCCTTTTTTGAGCTTAAAAACGCATTTATTAAAGTTTATAAATGAGGCACACTTTGGGGCCTAAGATCCTCAGCAAAACAAAAAACTGGTTATTTCAGTTATGTGGACAAAAATAGACAAGCACAAATAAGCTTATATACTTAGACATAGATTGACAATTGTGGACATATGGAAAAAATGTACACTCTAAAAGAGGCCAGGGAGATCCTCAGAGTATGTACTAAAACTATCCAAAGGTGGGATAAACAGGGAAAAATAAAGTGTATTCGTACACCCGGAAACAGACGTCTTATACCAGAAAGCGAAATTTTAAGGATAATTGGCAAAATTACTCCTTTAAGTGAAGAAAAAGAAGAAATAAAAACTATAAAAACCAAAATAGAACCAAAAAAAGAAATATTGCCTCCTGAATCAAAAATAAAGGTCGAAAAAGAAAAAGTTGAATTACCTGTAAAAACCGAAGAAACGAAAAAACCGGCGCCGCCAGAAGCAAAAATAGAACCCACCAAACCAAAAGAAATGACGCGCTACGCTATACTTGACACCCTTGAACCGCCAGGGCTGGCTATTCGCGCTGCTTTCGGCGACCTCTTATCCGCGGCCAGTCTCTTAAAAAAATTTACCGGGAAAGATCTATCCACAAAAGCCCGTTGTCCTGAAGCCGTGGCAAACCTGTTTTGCCAGCGCATGAAATCGCTCGGCTACATTACCGAAAAAGATGGAATTTTTGAAATGCAGATCGAGGTTATTAAATGACAACTTTTGACGAAAAAATTGGAAAAGATCAGCGTTTTGAAGCCTTTATTCAGCGCTGGGGGCTACAAAAAGACCCTTTTAGCTTTGAAATGCCGTCAATTGACGCTTTTGCTCCATCGCAGCAAGAGGACATCCGTAAAATTAAACAATTGCTTTTAGAAGGTAAAGTGGGCGTGCTCACCGGGGATCTTGGGATGGGAAAAACCACTCTTTGTGAATTTCTTGTTTCTGCTTTAAGAGAAGAAAGCCTGTCAACAACGGACCCTTCCAAACAAACTATACCCATTCTTGTTCACGGGGCGGCTTACAAGTCGTCGGGAGAAATCATCCGAGCAATACTCCTCGCGCTGGAAATGCCCGTAGATAAGGACGATGCCAGCCTTTTTGACGTCTTAAGAAGGTGGCACCACGATCACCAAGAGCGCCTGATTATTATAATTGACGATATTCCGGAAAGTGGCGCCAATGTGCTTGAAATAGGTGAGTTTTTGCGCGTTCTTTCGGATATCCAAAACATATCTGTCCTGATCAATGGAGAAAAAAATCAAATGCAACGCTTTTTAGACAAAGTTCCATCGCTCAGAGATAGAGTTCAGTTATATGTCGAGCTTAAACCGATGAGCAAGGAAACCATAAAAGACCTGCTAAAACTGCGATTAAAGAGCGCCGGATGCCTGAATTACGACGCTTTGATAACTCCGGACGGTTTTGACGAGATTTACAGGCTGAGCAACGGCAACCCGAGACAGGCCCTTAAGGTCGCTGACAAGGCGCTGCATCTC
>JACIWF010000006.1 GCA_014361095.1 Hadesarchaea archaeon
GTCAGGACGGGCATCTGGGTGACCGAACCGCTTTTACCTTTAATCCTGCCTGCCCGCTCATAGATGGTGGCCAAGTCGGTATACATGTACCCGGGATATCCCCTTCTGCCGGGCACCTCACCCCGGGCTGCCGAAACCTCCCGGAGGGCCTCACAGTAATTGGTCATGTCTGTAAGTATCACCAACACTTGCATCCCTTGGACAAATGCCAAGTACTCGGCTGTGGTCAAGGCAAGTCTGGGTGTGAGAATCCGCTCGATTGCGGGATCGTTGGCCAAATTCAGAAAAACAGTCGCGCGCTCAATGGCTCCGCTTCTTTCAAAATCCCTGATGAAGAAAGCCGCCTCCTCATGGGTAATTCCCATGCCGCAAAAAACCACGGCAAACTTTTCCTCCTCCCCCAGGACCTTGGCCTGTCTAGCTATCTGAGCCACAAGTTCATTATGCGGCAGGCCAGCGCCTGAGAAAATAGGTAGTTTCTGGCCACGGACCAGCGTGTTCATGCCGTCTATGACCGAGATGCCGGTCTGGATAAACTCGTTTGGATACTCGCGTGCGGAGGGATTTATCGGAGATCCGTAGACATCCCACTCATCCTCAAATATCGGCTTCGGTCCACCATCTATCGGGACCCCCCTTCCGCTGAAAACCCGGCCCAGCAGCTCCATTCCGACGCCGAACTTAACCGTCTCACCTCTGAACCTGACCTTTGTTCTGTAAGTGTCTATCCCTCTCGTGCCCTCATAAACTTGGACGACAGCGCGGTCCTCATAAGCATCCAGAACCTGCCCATGCTTGATTTCCCCATCAGGCGTGGTGATATCAACCACTTCACCATAAGCCACCCCGCTCACTCCCTCCACGATCATCAGGGGGCCATAGACCTCAGTCACCGTCAAATATTCACGGCTTTTCATTTTCTCCCTCGGCAACTTTTGCCCCGGCGGTGGGGGCTTTCTTCGTCTTTAGCAAATAATCAAACTGTTCCTTAAGATGCCTCTCAATTTTTCCATACTCCTTGGCAAATTTTTCCGCCGTGAGCCTTTTCATCCCGGCGATTTCCTCCTTGACAGGGAGTTTTCTTATTTCCTCCACGGTGACGCCCCGCCTGGCCGCCTCGACGGCATTGTGGTAGAAGTTTATTATTATCTTCAGCATTCCAATTTGCTTTTCGGGAGGACAGTAAGTATCGACCTCGTGAAGAGCGAACTGCTGGAGAAAGTCCTCTCGCATCATTCGGGCGGATTCAAGCACCGCCCGGTCTGGCTCCGGCAGCGCATCGGGTCCCACTAGCTTCACTATTTCCTCCAACTCTGCCTCTCTCTGCAACATCACCATGGCCTCATCCCGCAGTTCCTTCCAGTCCTCATTGGTCTTCGACTTCCACCAATCCCTGACATTGTCGACATACAATGAATAACTGGTGAGCCAATTTATGGCGGGGAAGTGTCGGCGGTATGCTAAGTTTGTATCGAGAGCCCAGAAGACCTTGACGATCCTCAGGGTGTTCTGAGAAACAGGTTCTGAAAAATCTCCCCCTGGTGGTGAGACGGCACCGAGCACGGTAACGGAACCAAAACGTTCATCTGAACCTAACGTTTGCACGCGCCCCGCTCTTTCATAGAACTCTGCTAGCCTCGAGGCAAGATATGCTGGGAAACCCTCCTCACCCGGCATCTCCTCCAACCGACCTGATATCTCACGCATGGCTTCGGCCCACCTGGAAGTGGAATCTGCCATAAGTGCCACATCATATCCCATATCCCGGAAATACTCGGCAATGGTGATGCCGGTGTAAACGCCTGCTTCTCTGGCAGCGACCGGCATATTGGATGTATTGGCTATAAGCGTGGTCCTCTGCATTAAAGATTCTCCGGTTCTGGGATCCTTAAGCTCTGGGAAATGTATCAACACATCACACATCTCGTTGCCGCGCTCACCGGCACCAATATATGTGATCACATCGGCATCGGCCCATTTGGCGACCTGATGGAGAAAAACTGTTTTACCTGTGCCAAAGCCACCAGGTATTGCGGCAGTTCCGCCCTTCACAATCGGGAAGAATGTATCGGCGACTCGTTGACCCGTAAGCAGCGGTTGATTTGCCTCCAATTTTCTCTTGAAGGGACGTGCCCGCCGAACGGGCCACACCTGCATCATTCGGACATCCTTTTTGCCGGTAGGTGTCTCAATAACAGCAACTACATCTTCCACCCTATGCAAGCCATCCGAAATCTCCAAAATTTTACCCTTGATGCCCGGTGGAACTAGTATCCTGTGCTCAACTATTCGGCTCTCGTTGACTATTCCCAAAACATCGCCCTCGACTACCTCGGCGTCTTTTTTCACCTTGGGTACAAACTCCCACTTTGTCTCCCTTGAAAGAGCATGGGCAAAAACGCCTCTTTTTATCATATCACCAATTCTGTCTCGAATTACTGTCAATGGTCTCTGGGTACCATCATAAATCGCGCCGATCAATCCTGGACCCAGCTCGACTGACAGAGGACGTCCCGTACCCTCGACCTTTTCACCCGGTTTTATGCCCACAGTTTCCTCGTAGACTTGAATGGTCGCACGATCGCCGGTAAGCCCAATTATTTCCCCCATCAACTGCTCTTCACCAACTCGGACCAACTCGTACATCTCAGAGCCACGCATATCATCTGCAATGACGACGGGCCCAGTAATTCTGGCAATTTTTCCCACGCGGCTGCCCCCATTATTTTTAGGGGCACTGTTTTTATGAGTTTGCCCTAAAAATTATCTGCCCCATCCACAATTTGATTTAATACCGCCGATTTTATCGTTAAAAAAATAAAGCGTGAGTTGAACCTTGCCGAGTTATGACATCAGGCAATAAAAAATTAATCTTGCAAACAGGTGGAGCAACCTCGAGAAAAACTTTTATTGAGCGTTCCATAACCATTAGCAGAAGGTGACAATTTGGTCAACGAAGAACTTCGACTTATATTCGAAGCCGAGCAGAAGGCAAGGAAAAAGATTGAAGAAGCTCAGCAAGAAGCAGCGGCTATCCTCGAAACCGCGAAAAAAGAGGCTGAAAAAATCAAGGAAAATCAAAAGACCGCGACTCAGCTGAAAATCAAAAAAATTCTTGAAGACTATCAGAAAAAGGCTGAAACGGATGCCGAGAAACTTATCAGTGAAGCTCAGCAACAGAAAATGGAAATAACAAGAGAGGCCGAAAGTCGTGCCCCTGATGCCGTTAAGCTTATTTTTGATGTAGTCTTGGGGCGAACCCATGTTTAGAACTATGAGGATGCAGCGTTTTCGGGCGATTTTTCCAAAAAGACTGCATGAAGAAGTGATCGCTGTTCTCCATGAGGCGGGAATCATCCAATTTAAGGAAGTCGATGTGCCTGAGATCGGAAGGATGACGATAAGCGATGAGATTTACAAGCTTTCGTCACTGCTCAACAAGTTGAAAGAAATCCAGGAGTTCGTTGGTCATTCGCATAAGGTCATCGAAGTTGAAGAGGAGACCAGTGCCGCGACCATAACCAAGGCAGAAAAACTGCTGAAGGCCGTGGAAGCAAAGTTCAACTCGCTAAAAGAAATTGAAAGCAGACTGAACGATGAAAAAATTGAATTGACCACCAAGATGGAAGCTCTAAAAAGGTTCGTTGAAATAGAATCTCCTCTTAGTTATCTCAAGACAACGGACGAAATTCGAACTGTTGCTGGCTCGATTGCCGCCGAACGCACCCAAGAATTCTCCGATGAAATTAATACCGCGCTCAATTATAAAGTGTTCATCACTTTTTTTGGAAAGGGAAAGAAAAAAACTTTCATAGCGGTATGCCGGAGCAAGGACCAACAGAAGCTGTTGCCAATTCTTTACCGCTTTGGCGTGGAGCTAATGGAGATACCGGACTATCGCGAGACGGCAAGTGAAGCCCTGAAAAAACTTGAGAAAGAGATCAAAAGGCTTGAAGTAGAAAGATCAAAATTTGAAGAGAAAAAGAAGGATTTCGCGAGAGCCTACTCCGCGGCCATCAATGCTACGGTTGAGCTGCTCGAAATTCAGGTTGAGCGCCTAAAATGTTCGAAGTTCTTCGGCAATACCGAGAACACGGTCATAATTGAGGGCTGGGTCCCTAAGAAAAAGGCAGATATCGACTCAATGCTGGCAACTGTAACCAAAGGGATCCATGTCGTCCGAGTCTACGATCCCAAGGCTGAGGAAATCGAATCAGTTCCATCGCAGTTTGAGAACCCAAAGCTGGTTAGCGATTTTGAGATCATAACCGAAACGTTCAGCACACCAAAATATGACGAGATAGATCCGACGCCATTCATATCGATAACCTTCCCTCTCTTCTTCGCCCTCTGTCTATCCGATGCCGCCTATGGCCTCCTAGTCGCTATTTTCCTGCTCTCCGGTATTCAGGTAACCAAAATTTTCCCGAAAAAGCTGAAAGTGATACTTCTGCTGGGCTCAGTACTCACCATTATCATCGGGGCCCTTATCGGCGGATGGTTTGGCGTGGCCCCACTCTGGATTAACGCCATGGAAAACCCCATTCCAATCCTCAAAATAGCCGTGTTCCTAGGAATATTCCACCTCATCCTTGGATACATGATTAACGTTGCGAAAGATGTCATCAGAAAAAAATGGAAGCTGATGATCCTCACCCACATTCCCCACTTAATGATCATCGTCGGATTCTTCGGCATGATATTCTGCGTCCTCGGGATTGGGTTACTTGAATTCGGAATTAATTTCGTCTTTCCCAAGCTGAAGCTATTCGACGTGTTCAATCCCTTTGTGACTGCTCCTTCACTAGTAGTCGCTTTTAGAATACTGTTTTTCTCCGGTTTAATAATCGAGATGCTGGGCGCGTCAATCATGGCGACAGGAGTGGGTAAAATAAGTGGCCCGATTAACGTTGTCTACGGGCTAAGCTCGCTGATAGCGGACGCGGCGTCTTACACCAGATTAATGGCGCTGAGCATCGCTACCAGTATCATAGCCTTCGCCATAAACTACATCGGCTTCTGGCTATATGGCAGCTTGTCGCCTCCTCTTACGGCGATATCAGGGATCTTAGCCATCCCATTGATGATAGTAATCGGGGCCATGCTCTTTGTAGCCCACTGCTTCAACATTTTTATTCAAAGCCTGGGAGCTTTCATCCACACCCTGCGTTTGCACTATGTTGAGTTCTTTGGAAAATTCTATGAAGGTGAAGGCAACAAGTTTTCTCCCTTTAAGGTTATAAGGAGGTTTACTAAAATAAAAAGGAGGTGATTAAGCTGGCGGTCGAGGGGATCTGGGTTGCCTTGGCAGCTGGGTTGGCCATTGGCATTCCAGGGATAATGTCAGGCATGGGCGTCGGTATAGCTGGAGTCGCAGCGGCGGCTGTTGCCAGCGAGGATCCGAAGAAAGCCTACAAAGCCTTTGTCTTCCAGCTATTGCCCGGGACCCAAGGTATCTACGGCTTCGTGGTTGGATTTCTGGTTATCATCGGTGCCGGACTTGCACCCAGCAGTGTAGTGCCGGAGATGGCTAAAGCAGGAATTATTGGGCTAGCCGTCTTGGCAGCAACCGTTCCCGCCATCCTGCAGGGATTCACCGCTTATCCGCAGGGATTGGTCGCTTCCGCTGGTATTTCCGCTTTCGCAAAGAGACCCGAGGTCTTCTCCGTGGGGCTGATGTACACTGTTGCTGTAGAGCTCTATGCTATACTTGGAGTTCTAGCCACGATACTCATGCTGACCTTCACAGGTGTTTTATAGAGGGGAAAACATTGCAGGCGGAAAAGGGCGCCAGATTGTTAGCTGAGGATATTTTGAGAGAAGCCGAGGAAAAGGCAGCCTTGATCATTCAGGAGGCTAACCAGCAGGCTGCAGCGATCATCAACACCGCCAAGATAAACGCCGAGGAAGAGGAAAAACAAAAACTAAAGGAAGCTGAAACCAAGGGAAATCAAATATATGCGGAGATATTGGCCCAAGCAAAAGTCGAGGCAAGAAAGGAACTACTCACGGAAAAGGAGCTGCTAATTCAAAATGTGTTTAAAGAAGCCGAGGAAAAACTGAAAAAGCACGCCCTCACGGCGGAATATAAAGAGGATCTCCTCAGAATAACCGTTGAAGCCTGCAGAAAACTCGGCTCAAGCAGTATCGTAATCAGAGCCAACCAGCGGGACTTAGAAACCCTCAAATCATTGAAAAACACCATTTTGGATGAACTAAAAACAGAAAACAAAAACATCGATATTTCCTTGGGCGAACCAATTGAGGCCACGGGAGGAGTCAAAGTTGTAACTGCTGATGGAAAAATCGAAATCGACGAAACCTTTGAAGGAATAATCCGGAGACTAACCGACGTGTTGAGGGTAAAGGTGGCAAAACTGTTATTTGAAGGATCTCGATGACGGAGATATTGATTGTAATCTTCGGCATCATCGGGCTTGTCTCCATCCTGATCACGCTCCACGCCAGGAGGACCGTGCCCTACGTTTACTGTGGGGCGATGATAAGCGCCTGGGAGGCAAAATTGCTAAAAGAGAACCGCCTAATTGAAATGGCCGAAGCCCCGACGGTGGAAAATTTAATCACTTTACTCGATGACACCGAATACCGTCCGATTTTAGCTGAAGTATCCAGAGAGGGGGCCGTCGATATAAAAAAAGCTGAAATGATACTCAAAGAACATTTAAACCATCGCTACCAAGAAATCCTAAAAATAGTTCCCAAGCCGCAGAAAGCAACTGTGGAAAGGCTTCTCAAGAAATGGGAAGTTTGGGGTTTAAAAGCAATTATCACCGCGATTCACAACGGTTTGCCAATTGAGGAGGATTTGAAGCGCTACATGTCTTCTCCTACAATGACAAGGGAAAAGTTGGAGATGTTGACCTCGGTGAAAAATTTTGATCAGCTGTTGGAATTTCTGAAGGAAAGCGAATATTTTCCCGTCCTAAAGGACGCACTAAAGGATTACAGGGAACGCGGCTTGTTGGCCCTTCTCTATGCGCTAGATCTCCATTACTACACCACTCTGTGGCGAGAAATACAGCGGACCAAATCACAACGGGAGATTCTAATGAAGATGATCGGATGCGAAATCGATATTGTAAACATCAAACTCATCCTAAGGTTGAAAATCGAGGGTGCGGCTCCGGAGGAAATTGACAAGTATCTCATCCGCCCATCTTATCTGTTAACCGAGGGAATGCTCAAAGACATGACCTACGCGGAAAATATTAAATCCGGACTGGATGCGATCTCACGCACGCCCTACGGGATGGTTCTGCTGAACTTGCTCCCCCAGATGGAAGCGCAGGGGATTTCTATTGCTGAGAGGGCGCTCGATGGGCTGCGGCTAAAAGTATTCCGGGAGCAGGCAGTGGCCCACATTTTCAGCCTTGCCCCGGTAATTTTATACATACTATTAAAGGAAACAGAAGTTAGAAATTTGCTAACCATTCTGAGGCTCAAGGCAGAAAAAATTGAACCTCAAAAAATAAAAGAAAAAATGTTGCAGGTGGCTAAAATTGAGCTATAAAATCGCTGTCATCGGAGACCTCGAAACGGTGGCCGGATTTAATCTGGCAGGCGTCCAATTCACCCATGTTCACACAAATAAGGAGAAGACGCTGGCAAAATTGGAGGAATTTCTCACCCATGGCGAAATCGGCTTGATTCTAATAACCCATCGGGCTGTGGAGGATATCGGGCCGGAATTCCACAGAAGAGTTCAAGAAAAAGGACTGCTCCCCCTAGTGCTCAAGATACCCGACAGGACCGGCTATATTCCGGAAAGGGATGAACTCCAGGAGCTGATCCGGAGGACGGTTGGTGTCGAGATACAGATGAAAACGGAGGGGAAGTAAATGGCGGCCAGAGTCACCATCTCGCCAAACAGAATGGAACTGATGAAGGTTAAGAATCGCCTAGCGTTGGCGGAAAAAGGTTATGATTTACTTAAGGAAAAAATGGACGCCTTAGTCATGGAACTGCTGAACACATTGAAGGCAATTCAAAAATCCAAAGCTGAAGCAACTGCACAGCTGAAGAGAGGCTACGAAGCGTTATCAATCTGTATGGCCGCACTCGGAACTTTTGAAACTGTGCAGGCGGCAGCGGAAACGAAAAAGGAACTCAACATTGATATCTCGGTGAGAAACATCATGGGCATCGAGGTCCCCACAGTTCAAGTTGGGGGAATTGAAAGAAACGCCCTTGCCCGCGGCTATAGTCTACACATGACCTCCTCCCTTCTGGACACGGCCGCAAGAGAGATGGAGCTGGCGACGAAGGTTCTCATCGAGCTGGCCGAGCTGGAAATAACGGCGTTTGCCTTAGCCCAAGAACTTGAAAAAACCAAGAGGCGTGTGAACGCATTGGAGTACATACTGATTCCCAGACTCAGAGAATCGGTGAAATTTATAATGATGAGGCTCGACGAAATGGAGCGGGAAAACTTCACCCGTCTGAAACGCATTAAAGCAATATTGGAAAAACGTGGATGAATGTGGAAAGGATAATAAAATTTGAGCTAGGCAGGCTCAATGCCCACCTCCCGGAGAAACGCATCACGTTGAAATCGGCTTTATCATTAGACAAACCATCAGTGCGGACAAAAGATGGCAAGGCACATTACCTCAAGAGAGAGGAACTCGAGCTTCTCTCAAAACTTCTGCCGGAAGCTGAATGGGATAGTCTGCTGTTGCCAATATTCATTTCACTTGAGCCCAAACTCGGCAGGGGTGCAGCCAAAATAAAAGGAACATTTGAGGCAAAAGTTATCGGAAAAATCCTGGGTAAAGAAACCAGCGGTGATGAGCTGATCGTTTATCGCCCGGAGATCGCCATCATCAGGAGAAAGTTGGCCACAACCACGCAGTACCTGTTTGGATGGTGATTTTTTGGCAAGGTGGAGAATTCTGATGGCACTTTTCTATCCGCTTACCATAGTCAGCATTTCGGCCGGGTTGATCGGTTTTCTGATGTTATTTTTAAAGATGGACCCCCTGCTCGTGGCCACCGTGGTTCTCTGGTTCTACTTCTTTTCCACGGCCTCCATCTACTTAATCACCAGAGAGGCGCTGAAGATAATGCAGGTAAACCAGCTATTTTTGGGTCTGGTTGTAACGGTGGGAGTACTCGCCCTGGCCTCACTGCTGCTTCTGCTCGGACTTGGCTGAACTGGGGGCAACTATTTTCGGCCTCTCGGAAAGAACTGATTCCATCACGCGCGCAAAGACAGGTCTGGTCAAAATTATGGCAATTACCATTCCAACTGCTGAAACGATGGCAAAAATGCGAAGCGGGCCAAACCCTAACAAGGCTATCAAAATCGAGATTAAGAGGATGGTAAAGGACGCCAAATAGGATATTGATAGTGCCCGGGATGTCCTCCAACCAACGCTCACTTTTTCCTGAGGCTGGATACCTTTCAACAGCTCATTGGTGATGACTATGTGCTGGTTCAATCCCGACAGGACTACGAGCAATAGCCCGGAAACGGCGGGCAATCCCAGTGGCAGACCAAATGCTGAAATTCCTGCGAGTGTCAGCAGAGTATCGACAAACAGAAAAGCGATGATGGTAAGGGCAGCCTTAGCGCGAGAAAAGGCGAGATAGATGAGGACGAAAGCCAACAAAATCGTTAACCCAACTGGGATCATTAACTCTAATTTGAAGCTCGGACCAAAGACCGGTGACAATGACGACTCTTGGACGAAAGCTATGGGAAAATCAAGGCGGTATGCTAGCGCCCTATAGAAATTCTGAGCTTTAATCAAGGACAAGGCCTGAGTCCTTCCCACAAACGGAATCGTCAGATCTCTGGTCACTCCGCCTGCCGCCATCGTCTGCGTGACAACTGGTGCTGACTGGACCCCGCAGGCTCGAAGTATCCAGTCATCAACACTTTCGCCATCGCGCCGAGTAATCATCTCCAGCCTATAGTTGGTCGAAAGCAACTCAATCAATCCGGGTGAGAAGTCCTCCTTCGAACCCAACAGAATAATTCTCGCCTTATCACTAACTTGACCCATGAGGTAGTTCTCAATCTCCTCCGAAATCTCATCTCTTAGAACCGGAACGGCTGAAACTGAGATGTAATAGGTGGAGACGGCGATTCCGGTTTCACGGGTCACGTAGAACTCCCGAGAGCGTTCATCGTAGAAAAGACGACTCGACTCTTCCAATATTTGGTTGTCGAAAACTAGGATTGCATCATAGGGACGATCCAAATAAATAACAATAGGATGATCGGCCTTGCCGTTGCAAGCCTTTTTCAGCATCTCTGTACCGGCAGTTGTCAAACTTATCGGAACGTAGGCCAGACCCTCGGCTGAAACCGGCGAGAACAAACCTTCTATCTCATCGCCATCCAGAACCAATCCGTTATCCAAAAACATCTCGAGTTTACCTTGGTTACCTAATAAATCTCTAGCGCGGTTTGGATCTACACCAGAGGCCTCGAATATTATGGAAGTTTCCCCATATGGCCTTAGCCGAACGTCAAGCAACTCATACGGATCAACGCGTGACCTCAGCCGCAGAATAGCTTGTTCCAATTCATTTTTCTCGAGATGGGCTTCAACCTCGACAACGGTGGCTACGTCACCCACCGCCTTCTGCAACATCGGCTCGGTCAATCTGCCGTTGATGCTGAAAACTGCTTTTCCACTGCTGGAGTCATAGCTGATCAGGTTGGCCTTGACTCCTAGCCCGGACTCAAGGGAGGCAATAATATATCCGGTGAGGTTCTCTCCTGCTGAATCAACCTGCAAGCTAACGCGATATGATTGGAGCTCAAAAACCATCTGTGTGCCGCCTGCAAAATCAGCCCCCATCTTGACCCCTCGAAGCTTTGGCTCAAATCCCGACCAGGGTTGCCACAAAATTAAGATTGAAAGGACCAGCAAGACAATCAGCAATTTGGCACGACGAGTCTTAAATGCTGGCATAATAGCTCACGACCTTTTTTCTTTCGATGTGTCTCAGATAGAGAGCGACACCGAGGAACCAAGTGTTAAGGACATTCACCGCTATCCCAAAAGCCAATGTCAAAGCGAACTCCCTGATCGAGACTGCGGTTGTAACAAAGCTTGTGATCAAGAGAACAACAATGGCAATGGCGCTTAAGATCAGACCCGCTCTCATCGCCTCGCTGATATTCTCCCTCGGCTCACCAACGGCCCCTTTCAAAAGTCTATAAGCGAGTAGAACATCGGCCTCCACCACATAAACAAAAATTATCAAAATTCCAAAAATCGAAGCTAAGTTTATTGGTACACGAAATATCGCCATCAGACCCAGCACTCCAACCACGTCGAGAACCGCAACAACTACTGCGATGGTGGCGGCCACGCGACGCCTGAAAACAAGGATTACCGCGCCCATGAGAATCAAGGCACCGAGACCGAGAGAGACGATCTGAAAACACTGGGGGCCGCTAACCACTGGACCCATCTCACCTATCGCTACCAAACTGCTCGGAATGCCAAAAGAGCTTAGCAGCACTTTGATTTCATTTTCCAGGCCGTCGCTCAGTGCGTCCATCTCGATATCAAATCCATCACCTGCGGCCCGGACAACCGTTTCCGGACCCGTCAGCCCACTGATCTGGGAGCTAACCTGACCAAGGTCCGGGACTTCATCCAACCCACGAACCATGACCAAAGTCCCGCCCTTAAAATCCCTCCCTAAAGGCAACCCAAAAATCAGGATTGCCAGTAGCAAGATGGCCGAAACTATCAGCGGTACCGCGGCCAAACTTCTGCCTTTCAGGCGTTGTGGCGGCCAACTCAGCTTCATGGTGCTCCTCCCTATTTTTTAGACGCAAAGTATATAATGACTTATCAGTCTCTCTTTTAACCCCATTGTCCTGTCCGGTAGTTAGTCTGGTTGAAACGCTGCCGATTGGAATTTCGGTCTTGAAATCCTGACTGGATTGGCAGAGATTTAAAAGATGTATGATAGATTATCAGTTGGTCATATGGTAGTTGAAAAAATACCCATCGAAAGGTTGCCGGGTATAGCGCAGATACAAAGGCTGCTGACAAAATATTACGAGCGCAAGCTATTCGCTGAAGTGGCTAGCTCAAAAAAAATACCCAAACACATAGCGATAATCCTCGACGGCAACCGCAGGTTCGCGGAACAGATGGGTATGGACCGATTTTACGGCCATGTTCTGGGCGCCAAAAAGCTCGAAGAGGTAATTGGCTGGTGTCAGGAGCTGGGCATAAAACACATTACAGTTTATGCCTTTTCCACGGAGAATTTCAAACGCGATGACGAAGAGGTTAACAAACTGATGAATTTGCTGGCTCAGAAATTCAAAGAGGTGGCGAAGGATCCACGCGTTCACAAATATAAAATCCGTGTAAAGGCTATCGGCAAACTGGAAATGTTGCCGGAGCAGGTTCAACGTGCTATAGATGAAGCCCAAGCGGTGACAGGTGGTTATAACGGGCACACACTCAACATTGCTGTTGGTTACGGTGGCAGGGCTGAGCTAGCCGATGCCGTGCGCAAAATTTGTGAAAAAATCAAAAATGGTGAAATAACTCCCAAGGATGTTGACGAAAACATGATCAACAATTATCTGTACACGGCTGGTTTGCCTGATCCCGACCTCATCATCAGGACGAGTGGAGAGGAACGGCTCAGCGGCTTTCTGCTCTGGCAGTCGGCCTACAGCGAGCTGTACTTCTGCGAGGCGAACTGGCCGGCCTTCGGCAAGATAGATTTTCTTAGAGCCATTCGAACCTATCAAAGCAGGGACCGACGATTTGGGAAATGATTGAAAAATTTATCCCCGTATTGATTTCCCGACCAATGTTTTTTTACAAATGAAACTTACAACTTGCTTACGATTTAAAAAAATATGGGCTGCAATGGATGAACCGATCTAAACTGGACCCTCATAACCCGAACAAACGCTCAAATTAAGGCGATACATGAATTCAAAGACAATGCGAGCTGTGGACAACAACTAAACAACTTTGACCATGCTTGCAGCCGGCTATTGGAACCACTGAAAAAACAGAGCGCTACCCGTACATCTCCTCGTCGTACTCCGGAGGCTCGATCTCATACTCATTTACAATCGGCCGCTTCTTAGCTTTCTTTTCCTCGATGATTGCTACTTCCTGCGCCTCTTTTCCCTTTTCGCTGATCTTATAGGAGGAGAGCTTCTTGACCTTACCTTTGTAGCCACACCTGGGGCAAGTTAATCTCTTACAGCGGCCCACCTTGACCGGTATAAGTACAGTACCACACTTAGGACAGAACTCCATTACCATCGCCAACTTATTCGAGCATTTACAACTCGAGGTCTTTATAAGCCTATCGTTGCGGGGTTTTAAAGGGGAAGAAAACAGTGGGCTCGACTGTGAATGAGAAAGATAAAAAAGGTTTAAAGGTCTCTTTTTTAATTTTTGAGTAATTTAACGGCCAATTTCGGTCTATTTTTTCCTTTAAAGAGGACTTATTTATGAAAACAAAAAATTTTTAACCTTCCATAACAACAATAAACTGGCTTTTGGAGGCGGACTTAAGAGGGGGTAGCGTGAACAACCCCCAAGGGAGATGTAGTGCCGCACATAAATAAAATTGAGCTGCGAGGCTTCAAATCATTTGGAAACGCTAAAGTTACCGTCCCTCTGTCAAGAGGGCTGACGGCCATCGTCGGACCCAATGGGATGGGGAAAAGCAATATCATCGATGCCTTGTGCTTTGTCTTAGGCTGGATGAGCGCCAAAACCATGCGGGCAGAAAGGTTCTCGGACCTGCTTTTCAATGGAGGCAATGGGGGACGGCCCGCCTCTTTCGCTGAAGTTTCCCTGTATTTCGACAATAGCGACGGCGGTCTGCAAATAAACTCGAAGGAAGTTATAATTACCAGACAGCTGCACCGCGACGGTACGTGCACCTATAGGATAAACCATCGCCGAGCGACTCGTGAAGAAATCATTGACCTGCTGGCGCCGAAGATGACCTGCCCCGGAGGCTATAATTTTGTGCTACAGGGTGAAGTAAACCGATTTTTCAACATGGACCCCGTCGAAAGAAGAAGGATAATCGATGATCTCGCGGGTGTGGCGGAATATGATGAGAAAAAACAAAAATCTCTGAACGAGCTTCAGAAAGTCGAAGCCAACCTGAAAAACGTTGAAGCTGTGCTTGCGGAAATATCGGGACAGATGGAGAACCTGCGGGGACAAATGGAAACCGCGATTTATTTTAAACAACTCAAACGTGAACATGAACAAATCCAAGGCGCTCTCCTGCTAATTAAAAAGAAAAAATGTTCTGGGGCGATTGAGCAACTGGACGCAAAAATATCAAAGTTAACAGGTGAAATTGAGGAACTCAAAAAGAGACATCAAAAAACACTGGAAGAAAAGGATAAGCTAAACGCAAAAATAGACGGGATTTCCAAGTCCATTGATGAAAAAAGAGCCTCCGAAGTGCTGGTGGAGGCAGAAAGAGCAAGGACAGAAATCAACACGCTAAATGACATCTTAAAAAGAACCAGTGAACGGAAACTAGCGCTGGACCAAGAAATAGAATTGCTCGCCGAAAAAATTAAAAAAATAAGCGACTCGCGGACAACCGACGGCGAAACTTTAGAGTCTATGGTTTTCAAATTTAATGATGCGCGCAATAAATTTTTGGAACTCTACCGCTCGCTCGTCAAATGTGAATCTTTGAGTTCCGCTAAAAACATACTGAAACAAATCAGTGAGGTGCTTAATGAGATTTCTGGAATTATGGAAAAGATTTCAGACGGGGTTGACCCACAAAAAATCAAGCAAATTGACTCAGCCAGAGCTGACGAGAGAAAGTTGCGTGAGGAAATGGCTGGTCTACAACGCACACGCAACGAACTAGCCAGGCAAATGAAAGAACTCAGCATGAAAATACAAGAGGTAAAAGTTAAGCTAAAGGCTGCTGACTACCAGGAAAAAGAAATTAGAAATTCAATCGAGTCGCTTGCAAGCGAGAGAAATGCCCTGCGACAGAAATTGGAGTCAATCACCAAACGAGAAAGAGAACTGGAGACAAGAATAAGAAACATGGAAGGTGACTTACAAAGACTTCAAATTCAACGGGACGCCCTGAACAATGAGCTAAAAGAGATCAACACAAATCTGAAAAAAGTGGGGGAAGTGAACTTGCCTAAAAATGTCGATGCAGAGGCCTTGGAAAAGAGAGCACAACAAATAGAAGCTGAGCTGGGAACGCTTAGTGAAAGGGTTAACTTTCGGGCCGTCCAAGACTTCAGAGAATCCCAGCGCAGATATAACGAAGAAAAAATGAAACACGATAAGCTGATTGCGGAAAAGCAATCTTTGCTGAGCTTTATGGCGGAAATCGATGAGAAAAAGAAACAGGTTTTCATGAAGACTTTCGACGAGATTTCAAAACAGTTTACCCAGATCTTCAAGCAACTATCACCCAAAGGCGACGCCATGCTGAAGCTGGAGAACGAAGAATCGCCATTTGAGGGTGGACTTGAAATAATCGCCAGGCCGGAGGGATCGGGAGCTGCCTACATCGGTTCATTGTCCGGCGGCCAGAAGGCTCTGACGGCACTGGCCTTTATATTTGCCCTGCAACGATATCGACCGTCCACTTTTTATGTGCTCGATGAAATAGATGCTCACTTAGATCCAAAAAATAGAACTAAGGTGGCTGAGATGCTGCGACAGTTTTCCAGGGACTCTCAGATTGTGGTGGTAACCCTACATGACTCGATAATGTCAGTTGCGGACAGGCTCTTTGGAGTCACCAAGGAAAACGGCATTTCACGGATTTACTCTGTTGAACTTTCCGGGGTCGGGAGTTGAGAGAATGACAAATTTCACAGACCAACCCATACAAACGCTCCTTGAATTGGTCCAACAGCATAAGCTGGATCCATGGGACATTGACATTGAAAAGTTGACCTACCTTTACCTCCAGCGCGTGCGGGAGATAGTTGAGATCGACCTCAGGACCTCTGGGAGGGTGCTGCTTACATCATCGGTGTTGCTGAGGATAAAATCAGACCATACGCTAAACGGACATTCTAAAAAGACCGATGGGGAAGAAATCGAGGAGATGCTCGATCTGGACCTACCCGACCTAGGCCAAATAAACATCGTTCAATCGACGCCACGAAAGATAACCTTAGATGATCTCCTCGGAGCGCTCAAGGAAGCCCTTTCGGAAGTCCCTGAAAAAAAGCCGGAAATAAAAAAGAAAATTGAAAAAATCACCCATACTGTCGATGAGTATGAAATCAACATACTCAAACACATGGCAATTCTGCACAAGAGAATCCTAGAACTTTGGGAATCAGGAAAGAACCTGACCTTCAGCGCACTGATTGAGGAAAAAACTAGGATCGTCATCGCCAGGATGCTGCTTCTCCTGCTTTACCTTTGCGCCGAAGGTAAGATAACACTGGAACAGCCGGAGATGTTCGGAGAAATTTACATCTCAATTCCGAAGCAGGGTGCCAAGGATGGGAATTAAACAGGATCTGGCGATAATCGAAGCTGCACTTTATGCCGCTGACCGTCCACTAACACTGGCGGAGATAAAAAAACTTATCGGCACTTCATCGGAAACATACGTCAGGAAAATAATTGAGGACTTGAAAAAGGATTATAATAAAAGAGGCGGGCCACTTTGCCTGGTGGAAACCGGCAAGGATACTTACACTCTGCGCCTCAACGAAGAATTTATTCCGAAACTCGAGGGAGTTATCCCGAAAATCAGGCTCACCCGTGGCGCGATAAAGACCTTGGCCATGATTGCCTATAATCAGAACATCTCTCAGGCTAAGCTGGCGGAGTGCCGCGGCAACCGGGTTTATGACCACATCAGGCAGCTGATCAGCTTAGGTTTTGTTGAGTCGAGGCCCTACGGCAGAACCCGCATGCTGCGTACCACTAAAAAATTTGCCAGCTATTTCGGATTTGAAGACGACATGGATAAGATCCGAGAGGAGATTCAAACCCG
This sequence comes from Hadesarchaea archaeon, assembly GCA_014361095.1. GTDB lineage: Archaea > Hadarchaeota > Hadarchaeia > Hadarchaeales > Hadarchaeaceae > Hadarchaeum. The sequence goes on from JACIWF010000006.1 coordinate 16,999, forward strand.
CCTGAGATAATTTTCTTTATATAGGGTGAAGACATAACTCCTCTGGTGTTACCATGGTAAAATGGCAGGGAAGATCATTAAAGAAACCAAGCGGCGGAAGAATCTGGCCGAGCCGCCATAAGCGCAAGCGAGAGATGGGCAGCGAATTTCTCGAACCAAAAATAGGGCCAAAAAAAGCCATAAAAATTCGCACCTTTGGCGGTGGGAGAAAGAAGAAACTGCTTTCCATCGATGTCGCCAACGTGGTGGACCCAAAAACAGGCCGAGTCCAGAAGGCCAAAATCATCACCGTGGTCCAAAACCCAGCTGATATGCACTTTGTCCGAAGAAACATATTGACCCAGGGTGCAGTTATTGAAACCGAGCTGGGCAAGGCAAGAATCACCAACCGTCCGGGACAAACGGGCACTGTTGAGGCAGTGTTGATTGAACCTAAAGGAGAAGGAAATTAAAAGTCTCATTTAAGCCAGCCAAGATAGCGCCCCATGCCGAGATCGTGCATCCTTTGCTTTATGATCTTCTTCAGCTCTGCAATCCCCTCTCCGGTCTTCGCTGAAACAGGGACCAAAACATTAGCCCACTGATGCCACGGTGGCGGTAACTCCAGCTTGCCACAAATATCGTCCAACACAGCGTCACGATATATTTTAGGAATTAAATCTATCTTGTTAACAACCACTATCGGTCTGAGATTTAGCTCCTTCAAAAAAGAAAACATCTCCACGTCGACTGGAATCTGCCCCCTTTGTTGCCATCTTTCAGCTATCTCCGAGAAAGAGCGCGCATCGACAACCTCCATCGCAAAAACTATGTTGTTACGATTTTTTTCAAGATACCGAACTATCTCTGTTTTAATTTTTTCCTGAAGAAATCGAGGGACCCCGCTCATAAAACCAAATCCAGGCATATCAACAATATCCATTTTACCAACGTTGTAGCGCGTTATCCTGCGGGTGACGCCTGGCCGCCTGCCAACTACCACCTTCTTGCCGGTGAGCTCCCTGATGATGCTGGACTTTCCGACATTGGACCTGCCGACCAACACGATCTCCAACTGAACCCCCAATACAAGGAGGAATGACTAAAGTTGTTTAACGTTTTGGAAAAGCTAAAGAGGGAAAAAACCATTAGAGAAATGAGTTTGATGTCCGAAATAATTCTTAAAAACGCGACGGTGATCACCATGAATCGCCGCCGCGAGATAATCCAAGATGGGGCCGTTGTTATCGAAGGAAACAAGATAATCGAAGTTGGAAAAACAAAAAAGATAAAATCATCGCACCGGGCCGACGTTGAGATTGATTGCAGCGGAAAAATGGTGCTCCCGGGACTAATTGATTGCCATGTGCATTTAGCGCAGGCGCTGATTCGCGGCTGTGCCGATGACATGGCGCTGATTCCCTGGTTGCGCGAGCGAGTATTACCACTCCAAGGTGCATACACCCCAATAGAGGGGGAGCTGAGTGCAAGACTCTGTTGCCTGGAAATGATAAAATCGGGCACGACAACTTTTGTGGAAAGTCTGCTGCACTGGAGGTACGGATTCAACCAAATTGCCAGGACCGTCGAAAAAATTGGCATCAGGGCCGTGCTGTCGAAGTCACTGATGAACATACCTGGCTATGCCGACCAGAAGGATGCTATCCCCGGTGGAATGATCGAAGACGGTGAAACCACCATAAAACAAACTATTGAAATGATTAAACGCTGGCACGGAAAGGCCAACAACAGGATTCACGTTTGGTTCGGTGCCCGAACACCTGGGGCCTGTACGGTCGATTTTTATCGGGAGATATCCGAAAAGGCTAGAAAATACAGGACCGGAATCACGATTCATCTCGCTGAGGTGAAAAAGGATATCGAATACCTGCGGCGTGAGTTCGGGATGACTCCTATGGAATTCATGCAGCACTGCGGGATCGTTGGACCTAACGTGATCTATGCCCACGGTGTCTGGATTCCGCCCGAGGATTTCAAAATTCTGCATAAAACCGGAGGAACCGTATGTCACTGCCCAGCAAGCAACCTGAAGCTGGCCTCAGGATTTGCCCCGATTCCTGAGATGTTAAGCTCGGGAGTCAACGTGGCGCTAGGCTGCGACGGCGGGCCGAGCAATAACTGCTATGATATGATACGTGAGATGAAGCTGGCTGCCCTCATCCACAAGGCAAGGCTCTTGGATCCTGAGGTGCTCCCAGCTGAAACTGTGCTGGAGATGGCCACACTGAACGGGGCTAAAGCGACGCTCTGGAGGAACAAAATTGGATCCATCGAAAGGGGAAAAGTTGCAGACATAATCGTGGTCGACTTGCGCAGACCACATTTGGTGCCGGTGCGAAACCCGGTTTCTAATCTAGTCTACGCGGCAAATGGTGGTGATGTCGACACCGTAATCATTGACGGAAAAATAATCATGGAAAATCGCAGAGTGATGAGCCTGGATGAGGAGGAAGTGATCCACCAGGCAATGGAAATGGGAGTGGCTGTCGATAAACGCCTAGGTCTTAACATCAGGTCAAAATGGCCGTTGAAATAAGCGGTTGCCTGTTGAAGCAAGGATAAATCATGAGGACTCTGGTTCACTCTGGGCGATTAAAACTTCATCCTTATGCTTCAGTTTGGTGTAAATGCCGCGGAGGTGCCGGATGCGTCTGCCATTAATGAGAATTTCGTAGCTCCCCTTGGCCTCCCCGGTGGTCGGATCCAGCACCAGTTCAACTAGCTTAGGATGTCTGCGGCTGAGCTTCATCAGCAAAGTATCTACTGTTTCATCGTCATCGATGGGTATCTTTATCATTTCGGTTCCTGTTTGCTTGCGCAGCTCATCACTCAACCTGACGACAACTTCCATTTCATCACGATTTTTGTGATTTGGTGTTTACCAGCATTTATCCTGAACCCACTCGGTTTTAACAATTATAACACTAATGGAGGTCTCTAAAAGGCTTTTTGGTGGGGGTAAAAATTAGCCTAACAATTTAAATCTGGAAAGGACAAAAAGGTGGTTGATCATTATGGCTGATAAAGTCGTGCTCGCGTTCTCCGGTGGGCTGGACACCAGCTTTTGCACGGTTTACCTCAGGGAAGAGAAAAATTTCGACGTCATCACCGCGACGATAGATACCGGCGGGTTGAGCAACGAGGAGCTGGAGTATATCGAGAACCGCTCGAGGGAGCTTGGGGCAGTCAAACACTACTTTGTCGATGCGAGAGCCGAAATCTTCGATGAAATAATCTCCTACATCATAAAAGCCAACGCACTCTATCAGGGAGTCTACCCACTCATGTGCTCCGACCGCTACATCATCGGAAAGCACATCGTCGAAATCGCTAAAATGGAAAACGCGAAAGCTGTTGCCCACGGTTGTACCGGCGCAGGCAACGACCAAGTCAGAATTGACGTGACCGTCAATAGTTTAGCACCCGAACTCAAGATTATCGCCCCCACCCGGGAACTCGGCATGCGTAGGGAACAGGAAATAGAATATCTGGAGAGAAGAGGCTTCAAGGTAAAAAGTGAGACCAAGAGATACACGATAAATGAGAACATCTTCGGGAGAACCATCTCCGGATCTGAAATTGATGAAAACAAAGCACCGAGTGAGGAAGCCTGGGTCTTAACCAGAATAACCAAGAGAGAGCCTGAATCGGTCAAAATCGCCTTCGAAAGGGGTGTGCCGACCGAGGTAAACGGGAAGAAGATGTACGGGATAGACCTGCTTCATAAACTTAACCAGATCGCCGGTGCTCATGGCTATGGTCGAGGGCTGTACATAGAAGATGAAACTTTTGGGATAAAGGGTTATCAGGCCTTTGAGGCGCCGGGTTTGCTGCTGCTGATAGAAGCCCACAAAGCGCTCGAAAATTTGGTTCTAACCCGCCAGCAGCTCAACCTCAAGAGCCAGCTAGGCAATATCTACGCGGACCTTTCCTTCAGGGGCCTGTTCTACGAACCCGTGATGCGGGACATTGAAAAGTTCATCGACTCCACTCAAGAGGTCGTCACTGGAGAGGTCACCATGAGGTTGCAAGAAATGTCCGTCATGCAGGAAAGCGTCACATCACCCTACTCCCTGATCAACGAGAGGATTGCTCGCTATGCACAGGCGGCGGGCTGGAAGGGCTCAGACGCCGAGGCATTCATCAAGATCTACGGTTTGCAGCAGAGAATCGCTTTGTCAAGGAAAAAGTCGGAAGGCTGAACTTTTCGGAGCAGTGTAAACTCACTTATAACGGGGTAAACTAATAGAAATGGGTGTCGGGTTGTTACGGCGGGGACGTTTCGCGCGACCTATGGAGCCCACCGCGAGTGAATACATCTCATCGATGAAGGACGATAAGGTAATTTTTCATCCCGTTGTTCAGATTAACATCGCCCATGCAATCATGCTGGCAGAACAGGGGATCATTTCAGATGAAGAAGCCAGGGCAATACTGAAAGCGCTACACAACCTTCACCGCGGCGGGATTTCCAAGCTTGACCTTAGGCCGGAATTAGAGGACATACACATGGCGGTGGAGGAGTTCGTGATAAAGGAAACTGGAGAAGAAATTGGTGGAAAAATTCACACGGCAAAAAGCAGAAATGACCAAGTTTCTGCGGCAATCAGACTCACCCTTCGCAAGAAGCTGCTCGACCTGGGTGACCTGATGCTGAAGCTGGCAAATACTTTGCTGGCTCAGGCGGAGAAAAATATCGAAACCGTCATGCCCGGTTACACCCACCTGCAGACAGCTGAACCGACTACCTTTGGCCACTATCTCCTCTCCTACTGCGCGGCCTTCCTCAGAGACATCGAGAGGATTGAACACACCTACGAGATGACCAACTCCTCACCCATGGGGGCCTGCGCCTTCGCCGGCACCAGTTTTCCCATTGACCGGGCGAGGGTTGCTTACCTGCTGGGGTTCAAAAGAGTCGACGAAAACACCATGGATGCCGTCGGGTCTCGTGACTTTGCCCTCCAATCGATGAGCGCCGCTGCCATCGCCATGACTAACCTGAGCCGGTTGGCGGAGGAAATCATACTCTGGTCTTCGGCGGAGTTCTCGTTGATAGACATGCCGGATGAACTCTCATCGACCAGCAGCATAATGCCACAGAAGAAAAATCCCGTTGTCGCCGAGCTGGCCCGCGCCAAAGCAGCTAGAGTAATCGGAAACTTGGCAGGGGGGCTGGCTTTGGTGAAGGCTTTGCCCCAGGCCTACAATCTTGACCTCCAGGAGCTAACGCCTTTGCTCTGGAACTCTATCGACGAAACCATCAACAGTTTTGAGGTAATGGAGAAGCTAATTGCGGCTTTAAAGCCAAAACAGGATGAAATGCTGAAGCACGCTGAACAAGGTTTTTCAGCGGCCACTGAGCTTGCAGCCACCTTAGTCCGGGAGGCCGGACTATCATTCAGAGAAGCTCATTCGATTGTGGGGCGCATGATCTCGATGGCGATCGTGAACAATCGAACTGCAGCTGAACTTACCAGTGAGGACTTGAAAAAGGCTTCA
>JACIWF010000060.1 GCA_014361095.1 Hadesarchaea archaeon
GTACTCCAGACAGTTCAGCGCCATCGAGGCCTTGGCATCCTCGGGCGTGTAAACTCCCTGCAAGCGCAGCGTTGGGCCCAGAAGAAAAGCCCCTCGCTGTCGCCTCGGCAGCACGAAGGCCATGCCGCGAATCATGTTCTGGTAAGAGTGAGCGTGACAGTCAAAAAGCCCGGGCATAACGATCTTGTTTCTGGCGTCGATTGTCTCGGCCCGGGGATACTTCCGCTTGAGCTCCGAGGATTTGCCCACATCGACTATTTTCGTTCCATCAATAGCTACGGCTCCATCTCGAATGACCCGACGCTTGGAATCAACTGTGATCACATATCTAGCATCTTTGATGAGAAGGCTCGCCATTGTCTCTAACTGAACCACCGTCATTAAAAAGACTTACGTTAAACTGGGCTGCCTTTCACCACACCGGGCCAACTTAAATTTCTTCATCCTCGACATCCCGGCTCCGGACCTCGATGCGAACGCCGAGTTTGCGCTCCAGCCTCTCAACGGTGCGACCTCCACGGCCGATAATCCTGGACACATCCTCCTCATCGGCAATCACCAGAGCGCTGTCGGCTGAAATCATCCTCACCTCCACATCGCCGCCAATCAGGCGCCTTATCTCGGCCCTTATCATCTCGGCCTTCCTCTTCTCATTTCGCGTGGGCTCCCTCCTCACGGGCATCACCACCACCTCCTCACCGAAGGAGTAGATCTGATACACCGGCTCACCTGTTTCAAAATCGGTGACCTCAACCATGGGGCGGGCGAGGTCGGCCTCAACCATGCCGTGAGGAACACCCACTCTTGTGCTCAGGGAATAGACCTCTTTGATCTGGCCCTCCTTGATGAAAATTACCGTGTCGGCGATCATGGGGATCATCCCCAGCTCAACCCGGCCGATCAACCTCTGCACGGCGTCGATGGCTCTGGTTGAATGCACCACGCCCACCATCCCCACTCCTGCCAGCCGCATGTCGGCAAATATCTGGAAATCAGAGGTCTTGCGCAGCTCATCGTAGATGGTATAATCGGGCCTCACCAGGAGCAGGATGTCCGCGGTCTTCGCCATGTCGTCCTCAAGCGCTGTATACTGGGTGATCTCGTCGCTCACCTGGAGATCACGGGGAGATTCCATCGTCTTGACTATTTTGCTCTGCGAACGGTAGAACTCGGCGAGGGCCTGAGCGAAGGTGGTCTTACCGGCTCCTGGGGGTCCAGCGATCAGTATCCCCTCCGCCCTCTTCCTCAACCGCTCCTTAAGCTTCTCGGAGAGGTGGTAATCATCCAGGGTGACCTTGACGATGGGGCGGACGGCGGTGATCTCGAGGCCATCGCTGAACGGGGGCCTGGCGATGGCGATGCGGTACTCGCGAAACTGGACCACCGTGGCCCCGGAGCGCTCGATCTCAACCCGTCCCTCAGGATCCTCCCTGGCGCGCTCGATGATCTCGTGGACCATCTCCCTGAGCTGGGCTTCGGTCAGCGGGTTCTCATCCAGCACCTCCAGCCTCAGGTTGTCCGGCCGGCCGACCTTGGCCATGGGTCGCACCCTCTCCTTGAGGTGCACGGACATCACTCCAGGGCGGAAATATTCCAGCAGCTTTGGCATTCGCTCTGAGGGCGCGGGCCTTAGGAACTGAACCTCCACGCCCTCAACCCTCGCCACCTCGGCCATCACCTCATCGCTGGTCACCAGCACCGCTCCCTTGGCCCGGGCGATCTCCCGGACCGAGGCAGCGATTTTGTCGGCAGATCCTATCTCTGCCGGACGCTCGCCAACTAGCTCTAGGGTGATCCGGCCCTCGTCCGACAGTTGTTTCAGTCTCCTCAGCTCGGCAAGACCACTGAAGCCGGAGTCCCTGCCCAGCCTGGCCTCCTGTTCGAGCGCGGCAACGACGGCTTTGGGCACGATGATCTGGCATCCTTCAAACTCGCCGCTTTTTACCAGACGTGTGAGATGGCCGCCCATCAAGGCGCTGGTATCAGACACATAGCTCTTCATCATATCAGGTTAAACTGGTCCGGCCCGGGTTAAAACATATTCCTCCATCTTGTTACTGAACTCAATTGGAGCCAGCGGGGCAACCTAGCTCCCAGGCTTTTTTCTGGGCAACAATGCGGCCAAAATGGCCAAGATAATAACCACAATCGCGCCAGGAATGACTATCCACTCCAGAGGCAGCGGTGGCGTGCCGGTGGGTTCTGTAACCGGAAGAGGTGCAAAAAGTGTTGGTTTCGGCGTTATTTTGGGCGTTGGGGTCGGGGATGGCGTTGGTGTCAGAGTGGGCGTCGGTTTTGGAGCAGGTGTTTTTGGTGGTTTCAAGTTCTGTTTTCAATGCTTTTTGACGGGTTTTTGATGGTCAATCTTAAACCATTGATGATTTATGGTGCGGCCGCCGGGATTTGAACCCGGGCTACAGGCTTGGAAGGCCTGAGTCCTCTTGGCAGCTGAAAGCTTAGACCAGGCTGGACCACGGCCGCATCATATGAAATTTAACTGCGGCTTAATTAACTTTCTATTCGCCGAGCAGGCTGATGATCACCGCTATCGCCGAGGAGAGCAGGAAGAGCAGGATGACTATCAGGGAGAGAATTCGCTTGACCCTGTTGCTCATAAACAAACCTCATTAGATAAAATCAATCCACTTATATAAACCCCTGCCCTGTCCCCGAATATCGTGAAAAGGCGCGGGAAAAGGTTATTTAATGACGGGCTAAACATAAAGCGGTGATTTTGTGGACTGGGGAATGAAAAACAGGCTCTCCCAGCTCATCCAGCGCGACGGCAGGGCCATGTTTCTACCCATAGACCACGGCTACTTCCAGGGGCCGACCACTCGTCTCGAAGAGCCGGGCAAAACCATCGCGCCGCTTCTGCCCTACGTGGATGCCATCATGCTCACCCGCGGCATACTCCGGTCCTGTGTCGATCCCAGCATCCAGAAACCGATAATCCTCCGCGTCTCAGGTGGAACCAGCATGGCTCGGAAGGAGGAGCTTGATCAGGAGGGGATCACGACCTCGATAAGGGAGGCGATACGGCTAAACGCCTGTGCAGTCTCCATGTCGATCTTCGTGGGCAGCGAGCACGAACACCAGTCGCTGCTCAACCTGGCAAATCTCGTCAACGAGTGCGAGGATTACGGGATACCGACGATGGCCGTCACCGCCGTGGGCACCGAACTGGGCAAGCGCGACGCCCGCTACCTCGCCCTGGCCTGCAGGATTGCTGCGGAGCTGGGCGCGCGCGTGGTCAAGACCTACTACTGTGAGGAGGGATTTGAGAAGGTCGTCAAGGGCTGTCCGGTTCCCATCGTCATAGCCGGCGGACCCAAGGTTGACTCCGAGTTCGAGGTCTTCAGCTGGGTCTACGATGCGCTGCAGAAGGGAGCCGTGGGCGTCAACTTGGGCAGGAATATCTGGCAGCATGACTATCCTGTGGCCATGGCCAGAGCGATAAGGGCGATCATCCACCAAAACGCCACACCTAGAGAAGCCCAAGAAATCTTCAACTCAATCAAAAGTGGCAAGGACGTTTAGACTCAAGCAAATCTTCGATACCAGATATGCCCAAAAGCTCGTTAACGTTTATTTTTTGCGGGCTCAATTTCAATCGTCAGCCTCTTCAGCGCCGGTATCTTTTTCCGTACCAATCTTTCAACTTCATCAGCTATTTGATCGGCCTTCTCAACCGAAAGTCTCCCGTCCACCCTGATGTGCATCTCGCCTAGGAGGAACGGGCCAGACTTTCGCAGCAGAACTTCTCGAACCTCCTTGACTCCGGGCACATTCCTGGCAATCTCCTTTATTCTTCCTCTGAGATCTGTGCAGGTGCAGACGTCCAGCAGGATCAGTGAGGACTCCCGGATCGCAGTGTAAGACATGGCCAGGGTCAACAATGCCATGATCATCCCTGCTAACGCGTCCGCATGGTAGATTCCGAGGTAGGAGAAGGCCAAGCTGACGAAGACTATCGAGGCCGCCATCCCTGAGGTCACCGAGGCCAGCGCATCGGTCTTTAGCGATAGCGAGCCGATCTCTCTGGCTGTCTTCGCCTTGTAAATCGCCAGCAGGAAAAAGGAAGCCGAGGAAACGGCGGAGAGGGCCAAAGTCGCCGCAGGATATCCCAGCTCCTTCGGGGAGAAAAATGCCAACACTGAAACGTAAAATATCCAGATTCCGATCAGCGACAGGATTATCGCTCCAATCATCGAGACCAGGGTCTCCACCTTGTAGTATCCATACTGAAATCTCTCATCTGGTGGTTTCAACAAAACCCTCAGCCCGATTAACACGATCACGGAACCCAGGGCATCGCCAAGGGTATCCACACCGCTGCCCTTCAGGGCCACGCTGCCGGAGAGAAATCCGACTATGATCATTAGGCTGCTAAGGGTGACCAGGGTGAGGATGGATATTTTGGTAACCCTTATGCCCTTGGAGATCAGGTTCGTCTCGTCCATTCTCCTACCCCTGTAATTAAAGTGCTATTAAAAAATAAATTCTTTCCAAGGGCGCCGGAGCAGAAAAGGATAAATTGCCCCGGGAACTCGGCTCTTTGAGCGAGGGGTGGAAAATGGCCGTCTGTGACAAGTGCGGCAGGGAGGTAGCCCTGCCCTTCAAATGCAGTTCCTGTGGTGGTAACTACTGCGCCGACCACAGGCTCCCGGAAAACCACGATTGTCAGGGGAAAAGGGAAACGAAAAAAATTGAGCCCCCGCAACAACCTGAAGCTGATAGGGACCGAGAGCAACCACAATTTCACTACCGCTACGATTTCGATACTTTGAGGCCACCGGTGAGAAGGAGAAGGTCGCGGTTTCCCTACCCCGCCGCCAGCCTGGCCCTGCTGGTCTCAATCGTCTCCGTCTTCTTCATTCAATTGGTGGCTCAGTTAATTCTGGGCCCAGCCTATTTTCGCCCCGGAGACCACAGTTCCTTTCTCTACTATCTGGCTGCATCAGGGGCCACCATAGTTACTCGACCCTGGACCATCGTGACCTCCATTTTCGTCCATGGTGGCTTTCTGCACCTCCTCTTCAACGGCCTCGTCCTGCTCTCGTTCGGACCAATCTTGGAGACCAGGATCGGCAGCAAAAGGTTTCTCTACCTGTTCTTCGGCTCGGGGGTCTTGGCCACACTGGGCCAGCTGCTCTTCACGGCCCCCGAGGCCATAATCTTGGGAGCAAGCGGGGGCCTCCTTGGCGTCATGGGCACGCTCACCATTCTGGCCCCCAACCTGCCTGTCCTGCTCTTCCTCATCTTACCGCTGAAGCTTTGGATGGCCACCCTGGGTTTTGGAATCCTCTCCGTTTTACTGGTGGTTTTCGAGGTCGGGGGCTCGATTGCCAACGTGGCCCATCTGGTCGGTCTTGTCGCCGGACTGGTCTACGGGTACAGGTTGCGAAAAGAGGAAAGGAGAAAACGGGAGCTGCTGTTCCGTAGATTCTTCGGCCCCATTTTAGAACTCTAGAGTGGAGCAAAGGTATTTTCTTAACATTTGCTAGTTTGATTGGGAACCGTGTGCGCGTGGCGAGATACTACAGCAACGACGACGTGAGGATTGAGGAGATGCCGAGACCCAGGATCGGCCCCGGCGAAATCCTGGTAAAGGTAATGGCCTCTGGGATCTGCGGCAGCGATGTCCTTGAATGGTACCGCCTCAAAACCGCGCCGAGAGTGCTGGGACATGAGGCTACCGGTGTGATAGTTGAGGTGGGAGAGGGAGTCAGGTACCGGGTGGGGGACAGGGTCTTCGTCTCCCATCACGTCCCCTGTGGGAGCTGCCACTACTGTAAGCGTGGACACGAAACTGCATGTGAAACTCTGCACACCACCAACTACGACCCGGGAGGCTTCGCCGAGTTCATCCGGGTCCCCAAGCTGAACGTGGAAAAGGGGGTCTATCTTTTACCTGAGGAGATTTCTTTTGAGGAGGGCACCTTCATTGAGCCCGTGGCCTGCGTGGTGCGGGCGCAGCGACTGGCAGAAGTTGGCAAGGGCGACACCGTCCTCATCCTGGGCAGCGGGTTGTCTGGCCTGCTCCATCTGCAGCTGGCGCGGCTGAAGGGTGCTGAGAGGATATTCACCACCGATATCAGCGATTACCGGCTGAAGGCAGCTAAAAAATTCGGCGCCGATGCAACAATAAACGCGAACGATGATGTGGTTGAAAGGCTGCGCCAACTCAATGGAGGAAGGCTGGCCGACAAGGTGATCGTGTGTACTGGCGCTGCCTCGGCCAGCGGTCAAGCCCTGAAGTGCGTGGACAGGGGCGGAACCATCCTCTTCTTCGCCGTTCCTGAACCCAGCGTTAAAATCCCGATGCCTCTGGCTGATTTCTGGCGCAACGAGATAACTATCCTGACCTCCTATGGTGGCGCCCCGAGAGACCTCGAGGAATCTCTTGACCTGCTGTCCCGGAAAAGTCTGAACGTCAAGGAAATGATAACTCACCGGCTGCCGCTGGAGAAAACGGGGTTGGGCTTCAAGCTAGTTGCCGAAGCCGGAGATTCGCTCAAGGTGATCATCGAGCCACAGAGATAAAACCAAAGACAAAATTACATGCGTGGTCAAAATCGGCTCTTGGGTTGTTTCCCGGCCTATATTCCAGACAGAGCAAACCGTTGAACTTCTCCACGATTACTTTCATTAAAGCTGAAAAATCGATGGTGCCAAGCCCGGGTGGCCTAGATTCGGTATCGCGGAGCTGCAACTCGGAGATCTCATCGATGTATTTTGCGATTACTCCAAAGACATCGTCGCCGTTATCGTGGATATGCATCGTGTCCGCCATCAGCCGAACGTGCTCCATCTCCAGCTTAGTGACAAGGCGGTAAACCTCCGACACACTGGGCAGAAATGAGGTCCTGTTCCGGCCCAGCGGCTCGATGGACACGGTGATGCCCAGCTCCTCGGCCTGCAGCCCGAAGCTCCTGAAGGTTTCCAGCGCCAAGGGGTAGGGTTTCTTAGCAGCCGGGTCTCCGAAGGCGAGCGTGGTCACCACATTCTCGGCCCCTAGCGCCGCCGCCCAAGCCATCGTCTCCTCAACGTGGTGTCTGGCTGCTCTGCGCTCTCCCGGGTCGTCGCTCAGCAGCCTCAGGTAATGCAATCTGTTCGCTTGGACTGAGTGAATCGGGACGTTGAATCCTGACACCGCTGCCTGTGTTGACTCAAGGCTGCGATCCCCTTCGTTGGCCAGCTCCAGCCACATCCCTCTGGACTCAAGCACGCCCAGCTTCTCCTCCAGAGTCCTGCCCGGCACAGCGAACTCAGCGCAGCCCAAGGATATTGCCCGCGACAAGTTACCCCTTAACAATCTATCCGGGGCCAATTAAAATTAATAGATAAGAACAGACATCATGAAATATATAATGGTGTTATAATATCCATGAGGGGGAAGCGATGCGGGTA
>JACIWF010000061.1 GCA_014361095.1 Hadesarchaea archaeon
GTAACATAATTTCATCCTTCTTATTAAATTTAATTGTGCAGTGGAAATGAAGGGGTTGGTGGAGCCCACCGAATACTTTCGGTGGCCCCCCTCCTAAAAACGGGCTTAAAACTAGATTGACAGAACACGGGTCGGGGAAACCGGTGTACTATCAACGCCAAGACGTGAGGCGCATCATTTTAGATTTCGCGAATGCTAGCGGAAGCACCGGCGTCCGTGAGTGCGCAGTCTATAATGCAAAGACAAGGAGACTTCAAAGGTACCTAGATCCAGATCAGCGAACGCCGATCTATTTAGAGCGGCCGGCCGACATTGATCGAACAATAGCCGCCGGGGCGACAGCGTTTTACGCTTCCTACTGGCGATATTATCTGGACGACTTTAACAACCCAGTAGGCACCGATTTGGTTTGGACGACGCGATCAGAGAACAGTTTAAAGTTTGCCAGGGAAGTTACTTCTTGGATACTAAAGGCCCTGGAAGAATTGGGTGCGCCAGAGCCATGGGTTAAATACTCGGGCGGTCTGGGATTCGATATAATTATTCCGCTTGAGGCGGTTCCTCTTGAGGTACAGATGGGTGGCGTGAGCATTCTTCAAGACATACAGGAAAGTCTGACGAATTATATTGTGAGCTATTTGGTTGATCATAGGGTGGGCGCCTCTATCGAGGGCGTTATTTCCCCAATAAAGCTCAAAAGAGGAAAAGAAACCTGCCTCCTTTCTGAGCTTCGGATCAAGCGAGGTCTTTTGTTGGCGCCGATGAGCTTGAATCCGGAGACGGGCCTAGTTTCAGTGCCGATCAACCCTGGGCGGCTTGAAGATTTTTCTGTATTACAGGCCAGCCCGGAAGACGCACGCGGCGTTTTGTGGACGCCACCAAAAGAATCTCATGAGTTTTTGAGGCAAATTCGATCTTGGTTGCCTGAGCCAAGAGCAGCGGAAATTTCGGCATTCTGATCTCAAAAACTTGCTGGTGGGATGCCTCCCCACTATTGAGAATTTTTCATGATGTCGGTCGCGTAATGTTTGGAGAAATTACTAAGTCTACAGGCGGCTTGCGTCTGCAGTCATTTTAGAATGTTAAAAGTTTGGCGTCACGTTTCCTTAAAGGTGGACTCGGTACGGTGACTAAGGGTGGAAATTAAGATCGATTCGGCTTCTTTTTAGCAAGTTCCGGCCCCAACGAAGATAAAAACTTTTCAAAAGCAGTTTAAACCAAAATGGGTCGTAGATGTATCCAGGAAATGTTTAAATAAAGAGCCTTAGTTATTTTTATCGACTGAATTAGTTCGGAGGAAGTTTATTTGCCAAAGTGTTGTAAGAACTGTTATCTCTACGACGACTGCGAAAACAGAAACGAATGCTGTGAAGAGTGCGATTTTTATTCCGATGGCGGGTGCACACTAGCAGAGGACGAATGGCAAGAGGACCTCTAAATTAAAAATTCGTTTTTTGTTTTTCTTTAAGATTATAAAGGTAAGAGGTAACCTTATACTGGGTGTGAAAAATGTCCGATCCGTTTGACGATTTTTTCAGGCGTATGATGAAACGATTTATCAAGGATTTTGAGCGAATTGAAAAGGAGTTTAGCTCTGATTTCACCAGCAGGCCCACAGAATGGATTGTTAAGGCGCCCGGCGGTTATGTGCGGGGAGGCGGTTTTAGCATCTCAATCAGCAGCAATGGACAAGGACCGCCCAAGATAGAAGTGAGGCGTTTCGGGCCAACGGGAAGATGGGAAAAAGTGCCGCTGGAAAAGGGCAAAATGGCACCGGTGATGGAAAAACCAGTTGGTGCTCGCGTTAAAGCGGAACCTGAAATAAAAGAGCCTGCGGTGCGGCCGAAGGAAAGGGTTATCCCAGAGTATAATGTTTCAGTAGATTTTAACGAGGTCACGATAACACTCTGTGCCGAAGGGGTAGAGAGCGAAGACAACGTTAGGCTGAAGTTCTATCCTGAATCTGTTGAGATATACGCTTTGGCGCCGAAGCTCAAGCGGGAGTATTTCTGTACCGTGGCGTTGCCGGCTACAACTGAAAAGCAGTCTTCAAAGATAAAGGTCCAGAAAGACAAGGTGATAGTCAGCATCCCGCGGAGGATTCGGGTGGTGTAAGAGGCAGGGCAGTATCCGATGAGTTCAATTTCAGGTGTCTGTCTGTTTAAAATTAGAAACTATTATACCTGTGGATGGGGGTTTAAAGAAGGTTGGTGGAAATGCTCGTAAAAATGGTAATGGAACTTGAGGACGTGCCCGGGCAGCTACTGAAAGGGCTGGAGCCGATTGCTCGGTTCGGCGGCAACATCAAGAGCATCATGCATCAGAGAGAACGCAAAACCCCGTTAGGACGTTTGCCGGTCATGCTGATTTTTGAGGTTAGGGACCAGGCAACGCTTAAAAGAATCTTGGCCGCGTTAAAACAGGCGGGCGTGCGGGTTACACAGGTGGGCGAACGCGAGGGAGAAATAGTGAATACGGTTTTACTGATTGGCCACATTGTCCACACAGACATCAGGCAGACAATTGATCAGCTGAATACCATTAAGGGAGTAACTGTTTCTGAGCTCAACCTTGCTGTGGGCAACTTAGGGCATGAATCCTCGGCCCGCATGATTATAGCGGCCGATAACAAGGAGCGATCTATGTTGGCGATTTCCAAGTTGCGCGATATAGCTGAGAGGAAAAATTTATTATTAGTTACATCAATCGAGGCGGTTTAATGAGGATAATCATAGTTGGATTCGGAAATTTGGGCAGGGGCATCTGCAAAGCGTTTGTTGAAAAGGCCGATTTTCTCCGAAAAGTACATGGACTGGTACCTAAAGTTGTAGCTGTAGCTGACGAGTTTGGCGCGGCGGTTGATGAAAATGGGCTGGATTTACCACAGCTTTTGAAAACCGCAGAGAGTTACAAGACAGTTGCAAGATATCGTGGTGGCAGACGCGGCAAGTTAGTTCTCGATCTGATCGATGAAGTTAGTGCTGATTTAGTTTTTGAACTCACACCAACGAACATCAAAAACGGTGAGCCCGGGCTGACCCATATAAGGCGCGCCATGCAGGCCGGAAAGCACGTCATAACTTCAAATAAAGGGCCGCTGGTAGTTGCATTTAAAGAACTGGATTCACTGGCCAGGAAACAAGGGGTGGAGTTCAGATATTCCGCTTCGGTCGGCGGCGCTGTCCCGGTGATAGGTCTGGCAAAAAAACTTTTGAGTGCCAACGAAATCTCAGAGATACGTGGCGTGCTCAACGGAACCACCAACTATATTTTAACCCGCATGAGCGCTGAAGGTGTGCCGCAGGAGATAATAATCCGCGAAGCTCAGGAACTCGGCTTGGCGGAGAAGGACCCAACCCTGGACATCGATGGAATAGATACGGCATGCAAGATAACAATTCTGGCCAACGCGGTTTTGGGAATGAACGCTAAGCTTTCCGATGTCAAGGTGGTCGGCATCAGGAGGATCACACCGGAGGCCACCAGACTGGCCCAAGAGGCAGGCCAGATGATAAAGTTAGTTGGGATAGCGAGACGGGATTTGCTCGAGGTTGCTCCCAAGCTGGTGCCGCTTGGACACCCCCTTGCCGTTGGTGGGACATTAAATGCAGTGACCTTTAAACTGGACCTGGCGAGGGAAATATCGATCACGGGCTTTGGTGCCGGACCAAGGGAGACCTCAAGTTCACTGCTGGGAGACCTCATCGATATCCATCGTGCGCTTGGTGGTTAATTTTGTGGCTGGAATGCATAGAATGCCACCACAAGTTTGATATCGCTTCGAGATTCTACACCTGTCCGAAATGTGGTGGGCTCTTAGAGGTTGAACTCGATTTGGGTGCACTGAGGAAAAAGCTGAGGAAAAGAGATCTGAACTCAAGACCACCAAGTGTTTGGAAGTACCGTGACTTTATCCCGGTTATGGATGACTCCAAGATAGTTAGTTTGAATGAAGGCGGGACGCCACTCATTCGGTGTGATCGGCTAGGCAAGGAGATCGGTATCCGTGAACTTTACGTGAAGTTTGAGGGCGCCAATCCTACCGGGTCCTTTAAGGACAGAGGCATGACCGTCGGAGTAACCAAGGCGCTTGAGCTTGGAGTTAAGACTGTCGCCTGTGCATCAACAGGGAATACCTCGGCCTCACTTGCAGCCTATGCGGCCAGGGCAGGTTTGCGCTGCATAGTTATTCTGCCCAAGGGCAAGGTGGCCCTGGGTAAGTTAGCGCAGGCCTTGATTTATGGTGCCAAAGTGGTGGCCATCAACGGCAACTTTGATGAGGCGCTGATAATGGTGAGAAAGCTATGCGAACAAAGGGGCGACATTTATTTGCTGAATTCTTTGAACCCATTCCGGCTTCAGGGACAGAAGTCAATAGGTTATGAGATAGCCGACCAGCTGAGCTGGAAAATACCCGATAAAGTGGTGGTTCCGATGGGCAATTGTGCCAATATCTGGGCGATTTATAAAGGTTTCTTCGAGTTTGATGCGACGGGTATCACTAAAGGGATACCGCAGATGGTGGGAGTCCAGGCGAGTGGGGCGAGTCCGATAGTTGAGGCGATAAAACAGGGTCTGGAGACTTTTGAGCCGGTTGAGAAACCTGAGACGATAGCAACCGCCATCAGGATAGGCAACCCAGTAAATGGACCCAAGGCCATCAGGGCAATCAGAAGTTCTGGAGGTACAGCTGAGTCTGTTTCCGATAGAGAAATCATCAAGGCCCAAAAGCTTCTGGCCCAGCTGGAGGGGATTGGTGTCGAACCAGCCAGCGCCTCCACAATCGCCGGACTTAGAAAGCTGGTGCGGCAGAGGGAGGTCAAAAGAGACGATGTTGTGGTTTGCGTCACGACTGGGCACCTGCTGAAGGACCCGGAGGAAGCTATAAAAGTAGCCGGGCCATCAAAATGGGCAGGGAGGGTGAAGTCCTAATGCTTCTTGATGATGAAATAGTCAAGCTCGTTGGAATGCCTGAGAAGGCCTATAAGCTGCTCAGCGAGCCGGACCGGATTATAAGGTGCAGGATAAGAAGGCATATTCCTGGCGTCAGCGGTTTCATCTACGTTTATCTCGTCTATCACAGTGCCGCCCGCGGCCCACCGGGCAAAGGCGGGGTGAGAATGTCAAGTGACGTTACTCTTGAAGAGGTCGCCCAGCTAGCTGAGATAATGACGTACAAAAATGCACTGATGGATTTACCTTTTGGCGGGGCCAAGTCCGGCATAGCTGCCGATAGCAATCTGCCACCTGCAACCAAACAGATCATCATGGAGGGGTATGCGCATGAACTTAGAAACGAGCTTCTTTCGGGGAACTATGTTCCTGCCCCTGATTTGGGAACCGGACCTAGAGAGATGGCTGTGATTTTCGGGGAAACACACATCAGGGAATCGGTGACCGGGAAGCCCATCGGTATTGGTGGCCTGCCTGGGAGAAAGGAGGCAACAGGTTACGGTGTTTCGGTGGTCTCGGAGCGATCTGTTCAGGAGTTTTTGAAGAAGGACATCTCAGACGTTACGGTTGCTGTGCAGGGGTTCGGAAATGTTGGCTCATGGACCTGTGAATTCTTGTCAAAGATGGGTGCCAAAATAGTTGCTGTTTCGGATGTGCGTGGCGGGACTTTTCATAAAGATGGCATCGATATCGCGAAGCTTAAAGAGCATGTCCAGAGAACGGGCACGGTGTTCGGCTTTGGCGGAAGCCAAATAACCAACCAGAAACTACTTGAGCTGGAAGTTGATCTGCTTATCCCTGCCGCTGTCGGCGGGGTGATAACAAAGGACAATGCTGCGAATGTCAAAGCGGATTTGATAGTTGAAGGCGCAAATGCTCCGGTCACCAAAGAGGCCGACGAAATTCTGCTCAGGAATAAAAAAATAGTGGTCCCTGATTTTCTGGCCAATGCTGGAGGCGTGGTGGCAAGCTACGATGAATGGCGAAAGGGTAAATCAGGGACTAGGACTAAAAAAGAGGAAACCTTTGCCACGATAAAAGAAACGCTTCTGGAAGCATTCGATGAAACGCTAAAGTTTTCAGTGGAGAAAGGCGCAAGTTTGAGAAAGTCAGCGCTGGCGCTGGCGGCTTCCCGGATTGTCGAGACCATGGATGCTAGAGGTTGGCTCTAAAATCAATCTATCAATCACTCTATCCTTGTTTTTTGTCCAGACGATTGGTCGGTCTTCGCGATTTTACCTTTTTTAATTACAAAACTTCTTTCAGCTTGAAACACGATTGCCTCCCAGGGAGTTTCAGCATCCAGCACTACTAGATCCGCCCTGCCGCCTTCTTTAATTCCATAATTTCTTATTATCCCTGTGGCCTTTGCCGGAGCCTCAGTTCCCATCTCCAATAGCGTCGCAAAAGCTCGTTTGCCGTCAAGTCTTTGGTGGTAAGCCAAGAAAAGCGCTGCCAGCAGCATGTCTCCGTTTCCCAGCGGATTATAACCGTCATTGAAGTTGTCGGTGGCGTAGGCGACATTAACTCCAGAATCAAGTAAATCTTTCACTCGGGTAATTCCATTTGGCTTGCCATTCCGACCAAGAATGTATATGTTTGTGAATGGATTCGCGATTATACTCATCTCGGCCTCACGAACCTTTTCGATCACTCTTTTGGCCTTTTCCGGGTCGTAGGCTGACAGCGCGCTGCAGTGGCTTGCCACCACTTTTCCTTCATATCCATTTTCCAGAGTTTTTTCGGCGTAAAGCTCCAAAACTTGACTTTTCGGGTCGTTGGTTTCGTCGACATGCAGGTCAATATTTGCTTTGTATCGTTTTGCTATGTCAAAAATAATATCCAGATATCCCTCAGGATCTGGATCCACATTTGGCAAGCCGCCCACAATGTCGGCGCCAAGTTTCATCGCCTGCTTCAGAAGAGATTCACCCTCACTTGACCTTGTTAATGGCTCCCGGGAAGGAAAGGCAACCAGCTGCAGGTCCATCCAATTCATACACTCCTTTTTGAATTCCAGCATGGCCTTTAACTCCCTCAACCCAAACAATCTATCGACGTTAACGTGGGTTCTTATTGCGGTTGTGCCCCTTTTTAGGACAGTTAGCGCTGCTTTTCTCGCCACCTCTTTCACACCTTCATGACCAATCGATTTTCTCCCTTCCCTGATGATTTTCTCTGATTCTTCGTGAGTTCGTGGAATCCATTTTGCGTCGCCACCAAGGCAGGCGTGATCTAGATGCATATGTGAGTCCACAAAACCCGGAATGGTTAATCTTCCGCCCGCATCTAATTT
>JACIWF010000062.1:0-405 GCA_014361095.1 Hadesarchaea archaeon
ATCCGGCGCAATTTTCGTTTATTTTTCATTTCTTTGTCTCTCCGCTACTTTTTTACCCTGTTTTTATAACCTTTTATTGGAGGTTTGGAAAGGAGGTGGTGTATTGCCGAGGAAGAAGGCCGAACATAAGAAGGAAACTGAGGAAAAGGTCAAGCCCGAGGTGAAGCGAGAAGCTGCAGCTCCCCCGGAGAAGGGCGAGGAAAAAAAGCACGATGATCTCTCGACGTTTATGATCTTGCTGGTCTTGATACTGATCGTGGTCCTGCTGATGCTGGTGATCCCGGTTTTATAACGGTGGTTGTGGGGTTTAGCCAATTAACTGGGCAGTTTACTGTACCTGTTTTGACAAAGATGACACAAAAAGGAGATGCGGTGATAAAATAAATTCACATGAAAAAGATAGAG
>JACIWF010000062.1:415-7072 GCA_014361095.1 Hadesarchaea archaeon
AGAAGGGCGAGGAAAAAAAGCACGATGATCTCTCGACGTTTATGATCTTGCTGGTCTTGATACTGATCGTGGTCCTGCTGATGCTGGTGATCCCGGTTTTATAACGGTGGTTGTGGGGGTTTAGCCAATTAACTGGGCAGTTTACTGTACCTGTTTTGACAAAGATGGCACAAAAAGGAGATGCGGTGATAAAATAAATTCACATGAAAAAGATAGAGACTATCAGATTAGTTCTGCGCAAAAGCGCCGAGATTATCGATTCTTCCTGATGCAGCAGGTCGGTGCCATGGTTGGCATCACCGTCGGTCTGCTGATAATGTTTTTCGGCGCGGGTTTGGTGTTTTCCCACCATTATGGAATGGCCATAGAGCTCTGGCCCGCTGCATTCATAATTCTGGGCGCGATGATAATCTGGGCCGCTCTTTCCGCCCGGCGCAGGCCGAGGTAGGGGATCAATTGGACGAGAGAACTAAGGACAAGCCAGACATTATTGGGCTGCTTTCTTTCGGCTTCTTCTTGGTCCTCTTGGGCTTGATTTTCTCCGCAAACCCTGATTTGCACGTGAAGACATATGAGTTCTTGAAGGACATGAGTCTTCAGGAGATTTACCCCGGTGTGAAATTTTTTGCCCCCACGTTGAGACACTCGGAGGTTTATACTGCTGCCTTTCAATTCTCGCTGGCTTTCGCCGTTTTCAATATCCTGATGCTGGCACTGAGGTTTATCTTCAGAGAACCATGGAGTAGGAAGGCAGGCACTGCTTCCAGCATCTTCTTCTGGTCCGGTGCAGTTTTTTCGTTGAACCAGCTCGCCGGCGGATTTATAGACTGGTTCACCTTTCTGGGCCTCATCTTGATTTTTATCGGGGGGTCGATTGTTTTTGCGAGTGTCATTCGTCTGGTGATGTTAAGGATTATAGCCACGAAGGGATAAACAAACTTAGGGAGGTGACGTTCTGGTTTACTGTCATAAATGCGGCCACAAGAACTCCGACGATGCCAAGATCTGCGAGAAATGTGGGACGCATCTGTATGTGGAGGTAAGAAAGACGGAGCCGACCTGCTTTGGACCGAAGCGAGAACATGAGGAAGAATGTTTTGGCCTGCCGCACGGTGGTATCATAGTAGCGGTGATCATAGGAGTGATTATAATAATCGCCGGATTGACCTCACTGCTCAACAACATTTTCAAATGGGATATCGATGTCTGGAGTTCGGTCTGGCCCACTCTGATAATAATCGTGGGGATATTGATAATCGCGGGAGCGGTATACGGTCTGAGCCAAAGAAAGCGTGGTACCTAGAAGCCGCGCAGCCCACATTTTTCCAGTTGGCATCTCCGGCAGATTCTCTGGTGGCTCCATTGGGAAATCGAAATTCTGGTGAAAATCCAGAAGACCGTCAAGAGGATTAACAGTAGTCCCATGTTTATGTCCCGAGTTATGCTGTCAACACCGACCAATACCAGAAACACACCCACGGCAAAAAACGCGTTGACGGCCGATCTGCCGAGCGTCCAGCGGATGGAAAACAAGGGCAGCAGCAGCCCGAGCGATACCCCTGCCGCACCAATCCAAGATATCGGCACCGCCGAGCTTTCAAGCCTCAAGCCCGCAAAGAAATAGACGAAGGCACCGATTAAGTTCACCAAGCCTCCGATGAAAAGCCCCAAGCATCCTGCGCAAATGGGCCTTTTACCAATTCTAAAAACATGGTGGGAAAAGTTTCCACAGTTAGGGTGATGTCCTCGAAAGTTCGGCGTTATTCCTGCTGATTTTTTATACTTATTATCCGTGGCCTTCCGGTTTTTTCCTTCAGAGAAGATGCGGAAACAGCTTTTAGGGAAGGCAGTTGCGCCCATTCCCAAGAGGCAGGCTAGGACGAAGAGCGACCCTAGGAGCGGCTTTCTCAGCCCGGGATCATCTGCCACAATATTGGGATAAAAAGTGGACATCATCACAACTGCGAGCCCAAAGATGGAAACGCCCAGAAAAAATATCAGATAGTTGTTGTGGGTCATAGCCGCCAACTCAACTGAAAAGATCTTTTAGTCCCTTCAGAAGCCCTTGGCCGGCGAGATAACGATAAGTTTTCCTTTTTATGGAATTGCTTGAGAAAATCCCGGTGAACCTTCTGGTGAGGGAGCCGTAGAAGCTGCGGTAGCAATGGTAGAGCTCTTCCTGCACCTCCCTTATCGTCAGCGTTTCAGTGGGCATGATCGCGTGTACCATGTCGTAATTGGCCCAGTTCTCGTCCTCAATCCACCCGTTCCTTTTTGCCGTTTCGTAGAGGTCGGTGCCAGGAAACGGCGTTAGTATCATGAAAATGGCTAGGTCAGGATCGATGTCGTTGGTGAACTCCCTGAGATCGGCGATGGATTCTCTAGTGTCTTTTCGGTCACCGATGATCAAGGTTGCCTGTGCAAAAATATCGTTATCCTTCAGCAGTTTCATCGCCTTTTTTGCATCGTTGGGGTTTATTTGCTTTCTGAATGAGTTCAGTGTTTCGGAGCTCTGATTCTCAACACCGACAAGCGCCCAGTGAAGTCCAGCGCCTCTAGCCGCAGGTAGGATTTCCCGATTATTGACGATGTCATCCACGCGGACCTGCATGAACCACATTATGTCATCACCAATACCCCTTCTATTAATTTCATTGCAGAGTTCTCTGGCGTGTCTCCCCAAACCAAAGTTGTCGTCGGTCAACCAGAGGAACTTAATTCCATAATTTCGGTAGCAGAACTCCATCTCGTCCGCGATGCGTTTCGGCGATTTCCTTCTCCACTCCCCCTGCCAATGTTTCCACTGGGAGCAGAAGGTACACCGGTGTGGGCAGCCGCGGGATCCCTCGATCAGAGCATAGCCGGCTTTTGGACCCGACATCATCTTGAAGTGGTATTTGTGAACGACATCATCAACGAAGTGATAGCCAGGCAGTGGCAAACTGTCCAAGTCTTTTATCAATGGTCTGGGCGGGTTGTGTATCACCTTTTTGTCGTGGCGGAAGGATATTCCCTTTATTCCTGAAAAAGGCGATTTTTTGTCGAACGCCTTCACAATTTCAGCAAATGTCTGCTCGCCTTCACCCCTGACAATGACGTCGATTTCAGGATAGCGCCGTAGGCTCTCATCGGCAGTGGCTGTGAAGTGCTGGCCACCGGCGACGGTGAGAATTTTTGGGTTGATCTTTTTTGCCAGCTCAATTGCTCGAACCACGAGGTAGGCGTTGCAGGTTGCCAGCGCGCTGGGGGCAAGGATATCCGGTTGGATCGTTTCGATCCGCTTTTCAAGGTCTTTCCAGTCTAGGTTTTCAGCTTGGCAATCTAAAACCTCTATTTCAACATCTCTGACATATTCTTCAAGATAGCTGGCCAGCTGTAATATTCCAAAAGGGGGTGGAAGATACTCCCCCATCACGAACCACATTTCCTTCGGAGGTTCGACGAGCAGGACTTTCATTTGGTTACTCTCGAGTAACTTTAAACAACTTGTCACATAAGGGTAGTGGACGAAAGCTGCAACAATGATCCTTAAATTGGCTTCACTTCACCCGTCTAGCAATAGAGGCCGCGAAGACGCCAGCTCCAAAACCGTTGTCGATGTTGACCACCGCAAGCTTGGGCGAGCAGGACTGAAGCATCGTGACCAGGGCTCCGATTCCTTTCAGACCCACCCCGTACCCGATCGAGGTCGGCACACCGATCACTGGTACATCGACCAAGCCCGACACGATGGAGGGCAGGGTTCCCTCCATTCCGGCCACAACAACAATGGCTGAAACACCTTCATTGATCATCCGCTCCAGAGGTTCAAAGAGACGGTGTATTCCAGCAACTCCGACATCGTAGGCCTTGAAAACTTTACAGCCCATCACCCTGGCCGACAGAGCCGCCTCCTCAGCTACGGGCACATCGGCGGTTCCGGCGGCTAGTATCCCCACCTTGCCTTGCTCGGGAAAAACGTGCCCTTTTCTTCGGATCAGCACCGCTCTTGCCCGGTTATTTATTTCTATCTCGAAATCTCGGCCAAACTTTTTCTTGATCCGGGCAATTTGTGCCCGGTTCACCCTGGTGATTAGTGAATAGCCGTTGGATTCGGCCAAGGCGGCAGCAGCCTCAGCAACGGTTTCAGGGTCCTTCCCCTCGGCGAAGACAACTTCAGGAACTCCGGTTCGGCAAACCCTGTTCAAATCAATCCTCGCCAGATCCTTGATTCTCCTGATGTTGAGGGCCGATAGCTGACGCTCTGCCTCCTCCAGCGAAATCTCGCCGCGCAGAAGTTTTTTCAGGATGGAATTCAGATCCACCGGCAGCCCAGTACCCTTCATTTTATCACAATTAATTAAGCCAAGATTTGCTAAATAATTGTCTTCGTCATCACGGGGCATTTATCTTGATAGTTCTTCAGCCCTTCTTGCCGCGGCTCTGACTGCCTCCCTGATGGCGTCAGCGACCTTTTTTTCCTCCAGTATCTTCATGCCTTCAATGGTAGTACCGCGCGGCGTGCAGACCCTGCTGATGAGTTCGTCTATTTTTTCTTCAGAGGTTAGAAGTATTTCACTCGCCCCCCGTGCAGTCTGGGCGGCCAGCTTAAAGGAAACATCCTTGGGAAGCCCGAGCTCAACCCCCGCATCTTGAACCGCCTTGATGAGGTAAAAGAAGAAAGCCGGCCCGCTGCCGCTGAGCCCGGTCACGGCTCCCATCAGCCTCTCCTCCACATGGAAGGTGGTTCCGAGTTTCCCAAACAGTTCCTTGAGAATTCTTTCATCTTCGGCGGTGGCTCTGGAACCCATGGAGTAGGCCGAGGCCATCTGAAGCACCGATCCACATATGTTGGGCATGGCCCGGATCACTCTGCCCCTTGTCCTTTCCTCGATAAATTTGGTAGAGACACCGGCGGCCACCGAGATGAATAGCTTTCCCTCGGAGAGATCCTCAACCTCCTTGAGCACAGGTTCGACCAAGTCCGGTTTCACGGCGATAAACACCACATCGCTTTCACGGACGAGCTTTCTGTTGTCGTTGGTCGCGGCGACGGATAATTTTGCCAGCTTGTTGATCTTCATCTCATCCGAATCGCTGACGATAATTTCGTTTGGACTAAGTGCACCCGATTTCAGAAATCCTCTGATCAGTGAGGAACCGAGGTTACCTCCGCCGATTACTCCGACCTTCATCGCAACCCCACTATCTCTAGATGGCAGATAATAAAGTCCTAACTCAAGTGCTAAGGAATCACAGCAGTAAAAAAGTTTCAGGGTCGTTGGGGAAGGTTAAAAGTTGTGGAACAGATCGTTAAAGGATGTACCTCGGCAGCTGAGTGGGTGGTAAAATTTAGGTTTTAGACAGGAGCCGTTAGGGGCGGTTAATGCGTCGCACCGTAAAGATAACCCTTTCCATCTTCGTTGAGCGGAGCCACATAACTATTTCAAAACTGATGCCATGCGGAAATTTTTCTCACCGGATCCAATGGTGGGCTCCACAGGCAGCTGATTGGGTTAAAGCCGGTGGAGAGGCCAAATACGTAAAGTTTAAACAAGCTGGACAGAACTCAAAATGGAGCCCCGATAGCTCAGCCGGTAGATTGTGGCCAGTAGCCTCAAGCCGTAAAGCGCCACCTTGGTATCTTAGGCCAAGGAGGTGGAGGTCGCGGGTTCGATTCGGAGCGCGAAAATCCCGCTCGGGGCTCTACTTGTTCAGCCAAGCTACTGTCTTATCTCTCCCGTTCCCGGTGGAAGCGCTCGTTCTATTTCGTCCACCGGCACCTCGATGCCCTCAATCTTGAACTTTATTTGAATTTGGTGGGCAAGCTCGGATTTCTTTGTTGAGCCCGGGTAAATTTCAACAAATACTTTTGAGTGTTTCTGGACAGCGCTCTTCGGCCCGCAGACAACAACATTTTCTCCGTCGATGGTCATGACGCCAACAGCCGCCCTAACTGGTACCTTAAGCAGGTTCTTCTTGCCCTGGATGATATAGCTGCCCTTAGGGAGGTAGGTTCCGGAAGGTGCTTTCTTTGAGACCTGTTCCGGCTTGGCCCAGTAAACGTCAAGAGTGCCAAGGCCTTCCCTCCAGGCGCGTGAGTGCATGGCAGCAAACTCGGCCGCCTCGATTAGGGTAGTTTCCGGAATTTCTTTGCCAGTCGATTTTATGATAACGTGAGGTGCCCCGATTATCTCCGCGTGCAGGTAAAGATCGGTTGGCTCCATGTGTTTTTCAACTATCTCGGCGTTACCTTGGGCATCCCTCCCTCCAATGACGAGAAGACCATCAGAGGAGATGAACCACCGATGTCGCTCGAACCACTTTGGTTTTCTTCTCTTGGGTGGAGGAGCGATCTCAACCTCAGGAGCGCCAGCCCTCAGGGCCTCAAGTTCACGCTCAGTTTCCTCAAGGGCTTTTCTGGCGCCAACCGCTTTCTCTGCGAGTTCCCGGTATTCTTTGTAATAGCGTGACGAGTTCTCGAAAGCTGAGGCCCTCAGATCCAGCTCTATGGCTTGGCCGGCAATCTCGACTTCCATTTTTCCCTTGTTGATGTCTATGCTTTTTATCGGCAAGGTCCAGCTTTCTCCCGCCTCCTTTGCCTTCTGAAAGGTTTCAAGGGCAACTTTCCACCCCGTGGATCTTCTGAGTTGATCGAGAGTTCTGCGGGCCTCGTCG
>JACIWF010000063.1 GCA_014361095.1 Hadesarchaea archaeon
TGAAACCGAAAAAGGGGTCGGGGACATAGCAATAACCCAACGGGATATCAGAGAAATCCAACTGGCCAAGGCGGCACTGTATAGTGGGGCGAAAATATTGATGAAAAGGAGGCAAATAGAGGAGAAGGACATTGAGAGAGTTTATCTGGCTGGAGCATTTGGCGCCTACATTGATAAGCTGAGCGCCAAAGTTATCGGGCTCTATCCTGACATACCACTGAGCAAAGTAAAATCAGTGGGCAACGCGGCGGGTATGGGTGCAAAACAAGCGCTAATCTCGAATAAAAAAAGGGAAGACGCTGAAGCTATTGCAAGAAATACCCGCTACTTGGAGCTGACCATTGCTCCCGAGTTTAACGATGAATTTATCGCCGCGATGTACATACCCCACGCCAAAATAGACCGGTTCCCCAGCCTTCGAAAAAAGTGTGAAGAACTGCCAAGCTGGTCTGAAATATTAAAACCGAAAACATGAACCTTGTCCATGTTTCAGGTAGATGGTTGCCTAATGCTCAAAGTACTGTCTGTTTTCTTAAAATTGCGAAATTAGCATCAAGATCTGAATTGTTGAGATTTTCCATTTGGCTTTACCTAGTAACGGGCGAACTCAGGAGCAACATACAAAATGGTCAATCCGATCCAAATTTTAGTCTCCGGCAGGCAAAAACTTGGCCGCTTTACCTAAAGAGATAAAAAGGCACGGGTAGAACCCCTATCTAAAGGTGAATAAATGGAAAAGAAAGGGATATCGACATCGGTAGCAGTTGTAATCGGTTTAGTAGTTGGTCTAGTAATCGGCGCTGGAGCACTATATGCGATGGCACCCCAAGCACCAGCACAAACTGTTACAGTAACCACCACAGTGACCGGCACAACCACCGCACCACCAACGACGACACCCACACCTTCGAAGCTAACTATGGGAGTCGTGATGTGGTGGCACCATGACGAAGGAACCTGGTCCCCCAGCCACGCTAAGGCTGTGGAAGCTGTCGCAGGCAAATACGGAATTGCGTACACTTGGATCGAGGAAACTGGTATCCAAAACGTCGAAAGTGTGATCGAACAAGCGGCATCCACTTATGACATTGTCTATATCGAAACAGACGAGTTCATGGAAGCAGCACTCAATGTCGCCAACCGACACCCTGATGTCTACTTCATACAGGAATGGGAGGCGGGTCCAATTGCTGACTCTGGTCTAACTGTGCCGAACAATATGATCTGCATCAACGCAGCGAATGTCTATCAGCTTCACTTCATCGCGGGCGCTGTGGCTGGAAAAATGACAGAGACCAATAAGCTAGGGCTGATCATTGCGATTCCAGGGCCGAGAGCCAACCGAACTGTGGCAAACCCCTGGAGGGATGGTGCCCTGTACTCAAACCCGAACGTCACAGTTACTAGAGTTGACATGAACTCCTACTCCGACCCAGCAAAAGCGAGAGACACCATAGCCAGTTTCTCTGAGGCCGGGATTGACATCGTTTTCGTGAACCAAGATGACTTTGCCGCAACACTGGAAGCAGCAGTTAGAGGAATGTACACATTCCAAGAGTACATCGACATGGTACAATACTATCCAGACACCCTTATCGGAAACTGCGTTTGGGACTGGACTAGGCCTCTTGATGTTGCTGTGAACGCTATCGTGAACGGAACTTGGCAGAGCCTCAGAGCCCAAAGCGCTGAAATCTATTTGACCTTGGAACACAGAGACCTTGACATACCGACTTGGGGCAACATGGTTCCAGATGATGTCAAGAGCTTTGCAGAACAGCTCAGACAGGACATCATTGACGGCAAAGTTGTTGTTCCTGAAAAAACCGAGTGGGTAGATTAGAAAATACAAATTATTTTTTCTTTTTTTACCGGCTTAGTCAGAGATAGGTCTAGAAATTTTGACAAAAAATCGGACAGAAACATGATTATTAACGAGACCTTGCCATAAATGGCATAGATATCAATTCCGTCAGATTTATTAGCAAATAAGGTCAGCAATTACCGAGACTTATGAAAGCAGTCAGATACTATGGGCCTAACAAGCCCCTGAGAATTGAGGATATAGATTTGCCGAAAATTGGGGATGATGAAGTTCTGGTAAAAGTAAAGGCCGCAGGCATTTGTCACACTGATTTACACTTTTTGGATGGCACTCTGGTCCCATGGAAAGGCACACTGCCCATTACCTTGGGGCATGAAATAGCCGGAGAAATAGAGGAAGTAGGCGAAAAGGTGAAAAATTTCAAAAAGGGCGACCGGGTCGTCTTAAACAACAACAAGAGCTGCGGGAAGTGTGAATACTGCAAAGCGGGAATGCAAAACTTGTGCGATGATCTGGACCAACATGGATTTACCATCGACGGCGGATACGCGGAATATGTTAAGACTGTTGAGAGAACCCTAGTGAAGCTCCCGAATGAGGTCCCATTTGAAAAGGCAGCAGTGTTGCCGTGCGCAGTGGGGTCGGTATATCATGGGCTGGTTGACCAAGCCAAGCTCAAAGCTGGAGAAAGTTTGTTAATAAATGGCTTCGGCGGTCTGGGCACCAGCGCCTTTCAGGTGGCAAAACACCTCGGCGCCAAAGTTTTTGTCGTCGATGTTTCCAAGGAGAAACTCAAGATGGCTGAGGAGATGGGGGCCGACGGTGCCGTCGATGGAACAAAACCCAACGTCAGCGAAGAGATAAAAAAGATGACCGGCGGCAAGGGTGTCAACGTGGCGCTGGAATTAGTAGGTCTGAAGAAAACAATGGAAAATGCCCTCAACAGCCTAGCCAAAACTGGCCGCTATGTGATCATTGGTTATACAAAAGATCTGCTGGAGATAAACCCGCTATCGTTAGTGGTTGGCGAGTTCAGAATAATTGGATCGGTTTCATACACTCAACAGAACTTAATTGATGTCGTAGAACTTGCTCGAATGAAAAAGATAACTCCAGTCGTCTCAAAAACCGTGGGTCTCGATGAAGTTCCTGATGTACTCAACCAGATGAAAGAAAAGAAAATAGTGGGCAGAGTAGTAGCCAGGCCATAAAATAAAAGATATGGGAACAGTCCGACGTTTAAGAAAAACGCAATCCAGCAATAATCGGGCTTTTAAGGTGCAGCTATTCGCCAAAAAATTACGGACTTCTATGCCTGTAATAATCCTCTAAATAGTTCTCAACCTTAAAAGTAAAGGCGACCCCACCCCTGACCCTTGGAACCTTCTCAAATCTCTCCGGAAGAGGATCACCTATTTTATCCCTACCCAGCGCTGCCTTGGTGAAGGCTACCTTCATATTGAATATTTCGCCACCAATTTTATCCAAATCGTCTAAGCTCAGTTCAAGACCGGAAACTGATTTCAAAATTTTCGGTATGAAATCTACTGGCAGCCCCCCGGCCCAGATTTCAAACGCGAAGGAACACATGACCAAACTATCGATTATCTCTGCAAAGTTCTGCCTTTTCACCAGTTCCCCGGCCAGACTCTCAGACCTCGGGAGACCAACAAAATTGCTTCCGCCCTTGCCGTGATAAGCTCCCGAAGGCAGGGTCGCATAGTTCAATCCCTTATCCTGCTGAACTCTAGGATCATGCATGCATATCGGCGCACCTTTAACGTGCATCGCAAACTTCGGAGCATCCCCACCTACCAACTCAGCAACCTTTTTCACCCCCTCGGCAAGAATGTTTCCGAATCCCTGCCGGTACGCTATCATCTCGATGAGCTCGGGAAAGCTGTCTCCACTGCCCCAATACAGTTGCACACCAATCCTCTCTCTGGACAAAATTTTCTTTTCGACGCATTCCATCAAAAATGCCATTAATGTCCCGGCCTCGATGGTGTCAATGCCAAGCAAGTTGCAAGCTCTGTTCGCCTTTACGATTGCCATCGGATCGTCCACAAGACACAGCGACCCCAGGGCGGCTATCGTCTCGTATTCAGGGCCCTTTTCTTCAATCCCATCCCACTCTATCCTTTTTTCACACCCGACCGGACAGTACTTGCAGGCGCTCATCTTCACCTTTACCCAATCGGACAACCTGTTGGCGGAAATCCTCCTTGCCGAGTCCTCCGACCACTCATCCTGCTCCCAGTTTTTCAGCGGAAGATTTCCTCTTGCCAGATGGTTTTCCAGAAAAGATCCGGTGCCGAATTTGGAAAGTCTTTTAACGCCATCCTTTTCGAGCAAGTGCCCCAATATCTCCTTGCTCAGGTCGGCAACCGCCTGAGTCGGGGTGTATTTCTGCCCGCCTTTAACGGCGATTGCTTTCAAACCCTTCGAACCCAAAACGGCACCCAGCCCGCTCCTGCCCGCCACCCTGCCGCCATCGTTTGAAATTACTGAAAACTTCACTAAATTCTCACCCGCAGGACCTATGGAAAGCACGCTACAATCTCCACAAATCCGCCTAATCTCTTCCTCAGTTTTCTGAAGATCAAGCCCCCATATGTCTCGGGCATCCTTCAACTCAGCCCCACCATCACAAACCCAGAGAAAAACCGGTTTTCTTGACTTCCCAGTGACCAAAATTGCATCGAAACCTGCAGATTTAAGCTCCGGACCCCAAAAACCACCTGCGTCCGCGTCACCCAGAGTACCGGTCAGCGGAGACTTTGAGGCAACCACATATCGGCTTGACATCGGTATGGAAGTTCCTGTCACCGGACCTGCACAAAAAACAACTACGTTTTTTTCACTCAGAGGATCTACTGACGGTTCAACCATTTTTGAAATGAACCACGTCGCCATCCCGCTACCGCCAATAAATCTCATCGCCTCTGGGGGGAGATCATCAGTTTTTGTTTGCCCCGAACTCAGATCAACCTTCAAAACTTTGCCAGCATATCCTGGGGGGTAGCTGGGTCCAACCATAGAAGTCGCCCCGCTACTCCCGTTTGTATGGAACCCCTAAAGCGGATGGAATGCCAGACTTTTTGCCGAGTATTCCTATTATCGCCAGCACCGCGACCACACCGATATGAGGTATAACTACCATGAATTCACTTGGCAGGAACAAAACACCAGCTACCTGAAGCCTGGTCTGGATTCCTATAAGTGAAGAAAAGAAGAGCGAACCCAGCAAAACACCTATTGGAGAAAATCTTCCGAACAAAACTATGGCAAAAGCCACCCAACCATAGCCGGCGATCATCTGATAGTTAAATCCTTGTAGCACGTGATCAGCCAGATAAGCACCGGCCATGCCCATCAGACCGGCACCGATGATATTGCAGATCCACCGCACCCGAAATATGTTTATGCCGGCTATGTCGCCGACCTCGGGGCTTTCACCGGCCACATGGATCGCCAGCCCTTGCTTGGTCCATCTGAAAATAATAACGGTTATCACAAACAGCGCTATGGTCAAATAAAACACGTGATCAAATCCGAAAAGATAGCCAAATCTTTCGGGGATCTTGAATGCTCCTGGAAGAAGGATCGGGAACAGAAACTTACCCAAGCCTTCGGCGAGGAACCATAAGGTGAAACCGATGACTATCTGATTCAACCGCCAGTTCACAGTTAACAGGGACAGCAAGACACCGAAAAACACCCCCCACAAAAACCCGACCAACAAACCGATCCATAACGACCCTGAGATGAAATAACCATACAAGCCACCCACAGCCCCTGCCATCATTATTCCCTCCACAGCGATGTTGTAGACGCCGGCCTTCTGACCGATTAGTCCACCGAGAGCTGCCAGCCCTATAACGGGAAAGTAGGAAAGTACGGAGCTAATTACATCGATCATTCTTTCTTCCTCCTCTTCTTAATCCACCCGACCAGCTCCGGGAAGAACACGACCAAGAAAAGGATGCCGAGCAGAACCTCGGAAAGCGCAGAGGGCATTCCCAGAGTTGTCAGCGACAGCGTTCCCTCGATAATCACAGCAACCAAAAATGATCCGAACGGTATCAAAACGGGTTCATTACGGCAAAAGATCGCAATCGGGATGGCAAAAAATCCGTAATTTCCGGTAATGCCTGCCTGCATCCGGAAAAATTCACCCAAGACCAGCGACATGCCGGCCAAACCGCACAGCCCGCCGCTCAGTATTGCCCCCAAAGTAAAAATTCTCCTCACATTGATACCCTGACACAGTGCCGTCATGGGATTGTCTCCAACCACCCTGAGCTGGTAGCCCAAGACGCTCTTTTTCAACAGGAAGTAAACGATAAAGATAAAAATTATTGCCATTATAAAAGCTGAACTCAGCGGCGGCGAAATGAAAGGAAATCTCATTCCCTCAGGGATCGGCGCAGTTCGGGAGTAAAGGCCCACTGCACCCGCCTGCTGCCAGAACCATGGTCCTGAGATGAGGTAGTGAAACAGGGCCAGGGCAATAAAGTTCATCATCATCGTCACCACTATATCGTTAACATCCCACTTCACCTTCAGGAATCCAGAAACCCCGCTGTAAATCCCGGCAAAAACAAAGGCCAGAATGAAAG
The DNA here is from genome assembly GCA_014361095.1 of Hadesarchaea archaeon. GTDB lineage: Archaea > Hadarchaeota > Hadarchaeia > Hadarchaeales > Hadarchaeaceae > Hadarchaeum. The sequence continues at coordinate 6,448 of JACIWF010000063.1, forward strand.
CGGCCGCCACGGCAACCGCATCAGGTAAACCTAAGAAAAGGCAGGTGCCCGTCGTCGCAATTGCACCGATGGCTATCTGTCCCTCAGCTCCAATGTTCCAAAAGCCGGACTTAAACGCGATCGCTAGGCCCAATGAAGCCAGAATTAGTGGCGTCGTCCTTTTGAGTACATATAAAATTCCGGACTGAGATCCAACCGTGTATCTAAAAAAAGTGGCGAAGCTTTTTTCCAAATCAACCCCAGAAATAACAGATGATAACGCAACCACGATTATTACGGCACCGATAATGGCAGCAACGTTCAGCAAACCCATCACAAGATGAGATCTCTGAACTTCAAGCTTCACCTTCATTTTTGGCACCTTTCTTAATTCTTCTCCACAATATATTTCTTTCGTCTCTCCAGCAGGTCTGTCGCCAGCTCCCCGTGCTTCCTGATGATCTCGCCCAGATCCATCGT
>JACIWF010000064.1 GCA_014361095.1 Hadesarchaea archaeon
GTCTTTGTCATAGTCCAAGAGGGGAAGCACAGAGTAGAATATTACTCCACAGACCGGGCCGGAAATATTGAGCCCACTAGGTCGTTTGAGATTGTCATCTATGCTCCGGAAGCCCCGCCACCGGTTATTCTGCAGTACTGGTGGGCGATTTTGGGGACAGCTGCGGCCGTGGTGGTGGTTGCAATCTTGGTTCACCGGAGGCTGAGGATAGCGAGCCGGCTCAAACAGATCAGGAAGGAGAAGGCGGAGCTGCCCCGGCTGAAGCGGCAGGCGGAGATCAAGTACTTCAAGGAGGGCACAATTTCCCGGCAGGCCTATGAAAAGCTGATTGAGGAGTACGAACGCCGTCGGGCCGAGCTGGAAAAGGAGGAGAAGCTGCTGCTAGAGAGACTCAAGAAGCGGAGAGGGAAGAAGGGGTGATGTGTGGCGATGATCAAATTATATGATTCAATACTTTCGTTTTTTTGTGAAATTGGAGTGATTTAATGAAAAATGTGGTTAAGAATCTATCTGAGGAATTGCGAGGCTTGGGAGAACACATCTGCTGCATCTACAGGGATAAGAAAGAACGAAACACCGCCGTAGTATCTTTCCTGCTCGCCGGGCTCAAAAACAACGAGAAGTGCCTCTACGTCATGGATGAGAGCACCGAGGCGGAGATCGTTCGAGCCTTGCAGAGGGCTGGCGTCAACGTTGAGGAGTACCTCAGGTCGAAGCAGCTGGAGTTTTTGCGGGTTGAGGATACCTATCTCAGAGACGGCTACTTCGACCTCGACAGAACGTTGGCGTTGATCAAGCAGGTTGAGGCAGCCGCCCTTGCTGAGGGCTACAGGGGACTAAGGGGCATTGCCGAGGCGAGCTGGTCGCTGAGGAAGTTGCCCGGCTCCGAGAAGCAGCTGGAGTATGAGGCAAGGTTGAATGAGCTACTGCCGCAGAGCCAGATTTCCGTGATGTGTCTTTACAGCGAGAGGAAGTTCCCGCCAAAGGTCCTGCTCGATGTTATTTACATGCACCCAAGAGTTATCCTCCACGGTCAGCTTTGCGACAATCCAAATTACATTAAGCCTGGGGAATATCTGGCGAGGATGAGAGGGGAAGTGACTCCGGCGGTTTATGAGAGGGTCAAGGAGAGCATCATCGATCGAGTGAAGCTGGAAAAGGAGCGCCAGCTGGCTCAGGAGCAGATAAAGCGAGACCAAGAGTATCTACAGTTAATCGTTGACAGGATGCCCATAGGGCTGATCGTCTGGGACCGCGACTTTAAGGTCAGGACATGGAACCCTGCGGCCACGAAAATACTTGGCTTCACCGAGGAGGAGGCCCTGAGAAAGCACCCTTACGAGTTCATAGTTCCGAAGGAGATGCAACCCAATATAGATGAGGTCTGGCGCAGGCTCCTCGAGGGCGACCTGACCGCGCACAGCATCAACGAGAACCTGACCAAGGACGGGCGGACCATTGTCTGTGAATGGACGAACACGCCGCTGAAGGACGCCGAGGGAAAGGTGGTGGGTGTCCTCTCCATGTTTCAGGACATCACCGAGCGTCAGCGGGCCGAGGAGGCGCTCAGGGCCAGCGAGGAGCGCTTCCGGATGCTGGTGGAGACGATGAACGAGGGGTTGGGCATAATTGACGAAAACGGCGTGATAACTTATGTCAACGACAAACTCTGTGAGATGCTGGGATATTCTAGGGAGGAAATGATTGGCCGGCGTGTCGTTGATTTCGTTGATAGCGAATCCAGAAGAACTTTTACCGAGAATTTTGCCCGAATAAAAAAAGGCGAGCGCAGGGTTTACGAGCTGGTGCGGATCAGGAAGGATGGCCAGCGGGTGTACACGCTTACCTCCGGGGCACCGATTTTTGACGCTGCTGGTCGCTTCAGCGGATCCTTCGCCGTGGTCACCGACATCACCGAACTCAAAAAAGCGGAGCAAGCGCTGCGGGAAAGCGAGGAAAAGTACTCGACCATCGTGGAGAAGGGCAATGATGGAATCGTGATTGTTCAGGATGGATTGTTAAAATTTGTCAACAGCAAGCTGTGTGAGATCAACGGCTTCAGCGCCGAGGAGATGCTCGGGAAGCCGTTCATTGATTTCGTCTCGCCTGATTTCAGGAAACTGGTTTTTGAACGGTACCAGAAGAGGATCTCGGGCCTCCAAGTCCCGTCGAGATACGAGTTCGAGATACTTTCAAAGGACGGGAGATCCATACCGGTTGAAGCCAGTGCCTCGGTGATCATATACCAAGGCAGGCCAGCTGATCTGGCGATACTCAGGGACATCAGCGAACGCAAAAAAGCGGAGCAGGCGCTTCGGGAAAGCGAGCGGAAATATCGCGAGTTGGCGGACAGCATCACCGATGTCTTCTATGCCCTGGATAAAGACATGAGGTTCACTTACTGGAACAGGACCTGCGAGCAGCTCACCGGAATCTCGGCCAAGGAGATCATCGGAAAGCATCTTCTTGAGGTCTTTCCAAAAAGTGAAAGCGCGAGGAGGGCGATGAAGTTCTATCAGGAGGCCATAGAAACGGGCCAACCCCTGACTTTCGAAAACGAGTACCAGACCAAGGATGGCAAAAAGGTTGTCCTGGAGAGCCACGTTTATCCCACCAAGGATGGGATCTCTGTTTTAGCCAAGGACATCACCGAACGACTGCGGATGGAGAAAGAGTTACGTGAAAGTGAGGAGAGATATCGTTCGCTGGTGGAGTACTCGAGCGACTCCATCTATATGATCGACAGGGAGCTGAGATACCTGTTTGTTAACATCGAACTGCTGAGGAGGTTGGGCCTGCCGCGGGAGAAGGTGGTGGGTAGAACATTTGGTGAACTCCACACCGCCGAGGAGACGCGGGAGTTCGCGGCTAAGGTGAGGGAGGTGTTCGAAACGGGCCAGGTCGTGCTTCAGGAGCACTATAACGAGCAATCGGGAAGATTCTTCCTGAGAACGCTGAGCCCGGTGAGAGATCCAGCCAACGGAGAAATCAAGGCGGTTACCGTGGCTTCGAAGGACATCACCGAACTCGTAAAAGCTAGGCAACGTTTGGCCGTGTCAGAGGAACAGCTACGGAAGATAATTGATTCGACTCCAGATATCATAGTAGTTTTTGATACAAACGGAAAGCTAGTTAACTGCAACCAATCGTTTTTAAAAGTTTTCGGCTTTTCGCGAGAGGAGGCGCTTGGCAAGAATTTCTTGGATCTTATTCCAGTTAGGAATCGTGAGAAAGCAAAGGAAGATTTCAAGGGTATCTTGGTGTCAGAAGCCCTGAACAATGTTGAGCGCATACTAGTATCCAAGGAGGGGCGTGAGTTTCCGGTAGAGCTTTCGGCCAGCATTGTCAAGGGGGCATTCAATAAACCGTTATTTGTAGTGTTTACGGCTAGAGATATTACCGAGCGCAAGGAATTGGAGAAGAGACTAAGAGAAACGGTGTACAAGATGTACGGCATCGATCGCGGCGAGTGCTACATTATCCAGTCCGCTGAAACCGCTTGCAGGTTGTTTGCCCAGATGATGCTGCATGGTGTTGCTGGCCTGTGCATTTCACGAATGAAGCCTGAGAAGCTATTGGAGCATGGTATTCCTAAGGAGAAAATAGTGCTTCTGTCATCAGTCCCGGTGAAGGAATTTGAAACTATTGATGATCTGCAGAAGCTCGGTATTAGAATTTCCGACTTCCTCAGAGAGAACAAGGAATCAGTGATTGTGCTGGGCGGCCTAGAATATCTGGTCAACCGCTGGGGATTTGATGCCGTTTACAGGTTCATCCAAGAGAAGCGCTTCGCCATCATGGAGGCCAACGAAGTGCTTAAAGATTTTTGCGCTTATTTATGCAACACAGCAGGCCAACGCCAACCTTTTAATAGCAATAGATCTAGCCACCTTATCCGATAGGGAACGGGCCATGTTGGTCAGCGAGATCAAGGTGTTGGGACAGTAGTTATCGAAATTTTCACCTTTGTCACTAAAAATTGGTCAGCATCGAGGTCTTCAACTCGCAGTTTTTGTACTCGAAATCATATTTAAATTAACTGCCAAGATTGTCTTGGTAAGTTATGAGGAAAATCGACCGCGTTTACCGGGAAATCCTGCATCGCTTTTACTCCAAGGGCGAACGGTTTTTCAATCAGAAACAGCTCTCCGAGGTCTGTGAGATCTCGCTGGGCACGATAAACCCGCTCATCAACAAGCTTGAGATTTTCGGCGCCATCGAGCGCAAGCCGCAGGGATTTCGCCTCATCGACCCCAAGCGGGCCCTGATCAGCTGGGCAGTGACTCGTGACCTGGCTGAGGATATAACCTACACCACTTTCGTCCCCGCTCCTCTCGAGGAACTGGAGGGCAAGCTTCCGCGCGGCTCGGTTCTCACCGCCTACTCCGGTTACCGGGTCAGATTTGGCACGACCCCTGCAGAATACAATCAGGTTTTTGTCTATGCGGAGGCGGAGGAGATGCAGCGCGCTTTTAAGCCCACCATGAGGAAAAGGCGAAACCTGATTGTGCTGCAACCGGATGTCCACCTGAAAAGGTTGAGCAGCAACGGCGCGGCGCCCGTGGTTCAGCTTTACGTTGATCTGTGGCAGCTCGGAAAGCCTGCGAGTAGATTTGTGGAGGAGCTGGAGAATAAAATTTTGTCACCGCACACCCGGGCGCTGGGTGAGGTGGCCAGGACCTTCAAAGGGGCCAACGAAAGCAGCCGGGTTTAGATGCGGCTTAAAGCGGGCGATTTTCCTCCAGTATTTCTAGGACAGCCTCGGCAAGAACTTTTGGAAGATTCCCTCTGTTGCTGGGAGTGACCTCAAAAATTTTGACATCTTTGCGGGACTTTATCTCCCCGATAAATCCTGAGGTGGTTCGCTGGTGGATCACCGCCAGCAGTGGCTTCGGTGATTCCAGCGCGGAGAGAACCGCCCTCCTGAAACCTTGGCTGTGGAGTTCCATGGGCGCGATCTCGTCGATGACAATGAAGTCGGCCTCCTGCAGGGCTCGCCCGATCGCGGCTTGGCTCAATTCGTCCACGTTGGTCACGTTGACGCGATATCTGCTGACCTGCGGGCCTTGGGTCAGGTTCACGTGCGCCAGGATTCGCTCCTCCCCCGTCATCACGTCGATCATCTTGAAGCCGACCCTGATCCCCCTTTCCCTTATTTCTGGGCAGTAGATTCCGCCAGCCCTGAAACCGCGCTCGCGCAGAATTGACACGGCCCGCTCAAGGGTGGTGGTCTTGCCGCTTCCGGGTGGGCCGGTGATCAGGAAGTTGTTGGGCATGGTTGTATCAGTCATAAATAATGTTGAACTTAGTTAACGCAGTTGCTGTTTGGCCTTTTCCCACGTCGGCCGTGAATAGTTTCACAGGAATCGGCTTAGGGAATGGTGACGGAAGAACCAAAACCGGCTAAACTCTGGCCACCAAGATGACATCCTTCACCGAACTCTCCTGAAACTCATACTGCGCGATCAGCCGCCCGATCTCATCCGGGACCTCGACCACGTAGATCACCTGGAGGGGATAGTGACCGAGGTTGGCCTCGAGGCCCCGACGCACAACTTCAGCCCCGTAACCCTGCCAGCTGATGTTCTCCACCCCCTCGCTGCCCGCGGTGAGCGCCTTCAGCACCTCCCACATGTCGGTTGAATATGTCCCAGTTGTCGTCCCATCGGAAAGGATCCAGGCGATGCGGGCGATGTCTGTCTGTGAGTACACCACGGTGCGAACCACCGCGTTGGACCACAGGTTTTCCATGGCTCCGGTGGCGACATCGTAAACATAGATGTTGACCCTGGTCCCGGCCCTGAGCGTCGGCGTCCGCTGGAAGGTGTCCAGAACCGGCACCTCAACCGTCCCGTACTCCTCGAACTTCAACTTCTGCAGCGACTCCCAGCCCAGCCCAGCAATATAGCTACGTGCCTCCGCCTTGGTCAGGTAGCCACCGGACGCCGTTCCACCGCTGAACATGGCCACGTTATCGCCGAGTTTGCCCAGCTCGGCGCTGTGCAGGCTTCTCCAGATCACGGTCGCCCTTTCATTTATCTCTGCCCGGCAGGCTTCAAGTTCGGCCAGGGTGACCTTGGCGTTGACCTCAGCCATCATCGTCTCCCTGAACTCAACCAGCTCGGATGCGGTTATCTTCCCGGCACCACCATCTGCCGAGTAGTAGGCACCATCCGCGGCCGCAGCTACCAGGTCCAAGAGCTCCTTTCTGAGCTGCTCCAGCTGAATCGCCGCGTTCACCTCAACCAGGATGCTCTGCACCTCATCAACTGAGCCCGCCTGCTGAACCCGTGAGGAGCAGTCGAGGGCCTTGAGGGTGGCTGCCTCGGTCCCGATTGACATCAGGCTGTTGATCCGGTCAAAGGCCACCAGCTTGGAGATCGTCAGCTCCTCGGCTGCCGGTTTGGCGATGAGAAAGTAGTAGATCCCGAAGGCCACCAGACCTATTATCAGAAACACGACCGCAGCCCCGACGATCGGCCTGGCATCAATTTTCCTCACGATGGGACCACCAACCAAAGGTAGTTGAATGGTGAGGGTTATTTAAAATCTGAGTTTCAGATGGACAAACAATCCTTGCGCGAGAGAATCTGGCGGGAGCTTGAGGCCAGCGGCGTCGCGGCCTTTCCCAGGCCGATTGAAGGCAGGATCCCAAACTTCGTGGGCAGCTCAGAGGCAGCTCGAAGGCTTGGCTCGCTGTCCGAGTATGCTTCAGCGGAGATAATTTTTGTAAATCCCGACGCCGCACAGCTGGCGGTCCGGGAGATGGCGCTGCGGGACGGAAAAATGCTGCTGATGGCGACCCCCAGGTTGAGATCTGGCTTCCTCCTGATCGACCCGGCCAAGATCAG
>JACIWF010000065.1 GCA_014361095.1 Hadesarchaea archaeon
GCCCAATAAAAGTGATATCATTAAAACAAGGGTGGTTATGGAACAGCTACCAATAATTATTCTAACTGCCTGTGTTTTTTTGTTTTCTACATCAGGGCGATAAAAGTCTGTTTTTCTCCTTTTGAAAAACTTACGAGAAAACTTTGAACCTTTACCCAGCGAACCTGAATTTGTTATATCGTCCCATAATAGATCGTTTGTATTTTCCAAGTTCGAAACTCGATCCGGAACCTGAATTATCTCAGAAGCATCGCTTTTTTTGGTTAACGATATCGATCGACGCACTGAAGATGGAACTTTCTGAAACGATTCACCCACACTGAAAACCCTATTTCCAACCGCCGAAAAAATCTTCACCAAGCCTTTATTTTTGGACCCTCTTTTTGACATGTCACCACAGTTAACATCAAGATTTTTTTAATTCGATTTTATTCAGCACTGCATTAGGATCCCGATAATATTCTTGAATTATCTTGCCCACTTCGAAAACGTCCCGAAGACCCTCGCGCTTCATCCAAGCTAGAACTTTCTCTCTCCTCCTCAGCTCATCCTCAATTTCTCCCCCGCTGACTCCGCTGAACTCGGCAATCATCCTCTTTATTCTTATCGGCACGCCCGTAGGCTCAACAGTATCAGTTTTTGGGTTCCATCTGAAAATTCGGCTAAGTTGTGGCTTTCCATCAAATCCGGTAATCTCGGCTACCTCGGTGACCCGGCGAATCTGGCCCCTCTGTCTATGATAAATGCGTTGTTGCATGATGATGACATCCAGAGCGCTAATCATCATATAGGGTACGCTCATTGGCGGTTCCGTCAATCTGGCAATAGTTTCCATTGCGCTGTTGGCATGCACAGTACCCATACATCCATCATGTCCAGTGTTCATAGCGGTGAACATCGTCCTCGCTTCTGGACCCCTGACCTCACCAACAATCATCCTGTCCGGTCTCATCCTAAGCGCATTCTTGACCAGATCATCCATCGTTATCTCTCCGCGCCCTTCGACATTCGGCGGTCTGGTCTCCAACCTTATCCAATGCTTATGGGGAAGCTGTAGTTCGGCTGTGTCCTCGATGGAGATTATCCTCTCCCTTTCCGGAATAAAATTCGTGGCACAGTTCAGCGTCGTGGTCTTTCCAGACCCAGTCCCCCCTGCTATCAAAATATTGGCTGGCTTTACGCCCAGCCCATCCACTATCAACCACAGAAAGGCAGCAAAATTTAATGACATGGTGCCATAATCAAGGATGTCTAAGATCGTTAACGGGTCCCTTCTAAATTTCCGTATCGATATAGTCGGGCCATCTATAGAAACCGGAGGTATTGTTGCATTGACCCTGCTCCCATCCGGCAGTCTTGCATCAAGCAGGGGCGACTGGTGATCTATGCGCCTGCCAACCACCCGGGCCATTTTATCTATCAAATACTTGATAGCTTTCTCGTCTCTGAAAACTATGTTTGTGAAACACATTCCGTATTTACGATGATAAACATAAACGGGCTTGTTAACGCCTATGACCATGATGTCCTCAAGCTTGTCATCGGCTAGGAGTGGATCAAGCATCCCATATCCCAGCATTTCCCTAACGGCGAGTTCTCCAAGCTGCTGAAAGCGTCCTGATGTAATTTTAACCCCTCTGCTCTCCCGCTCTATTATTTTCAAGACTTCTTGGGTAAACGTGCGCTGCCGTTTTGCTGGATCCGGTATTCGCTCCGGGTTTATCTTTATCTCCTCGGCAGCGATGTCTTTAACTATTTCAAGGAGTCGCTGCTCCTCGCTAGTGATCTCAGGCATTTTTACCCTGTAAAAGACCAATGGTTGCCCCTCTGCCAATACTATTTCCACCTGTCCATAACTTTCCAAAACCTTTTCCCGAAAGGTGGCTCCTTTAGCCAAGGTGACGGGATGGCTAAAAACCGGATTTTTTTTGCCTTTCACGCCCTCACTTTTTCTCTTCAACTTGCCGGTGGCGTTGGTTTCTATTTTTACATCGTGGGAAAGGGAACTTGGTGAATCTCTTTCTGCAGAATGATTCACCATTTTCTTCAAAATAGCTCGGCTGATACCGTGGGCCAGGCTTTTGGATGATCTTGACACGGGCAGACCATCTTACGTAAGTTATAAATGCGTTAAAAGGATTATTTATCAAACACTGAAAGTAAAGCTTAAATCTAAAAACAATGGTAAAAATAGGAGGGCGATATTATGAGTGCACTAGGAGGTAAGCCGGTACTCGTGCTGCCAGAAGGTACCCGAAGACTAATCGGGCGTGATGCCCAAAGGATGAATATACTTGCGGCCCGGGTTATCGGTGAAGCAGTTAGAACCACCCTGGGCCCACGTGGCATGGATAAAATGTTAGTTGACAGTCTGGGCGACGTCGTAATAACCAACGACGGCGTCACCATATTAAAAGAAATGGAAGTAGAGCACCCTGCAGCGAAAATGATGGTGGAGGTCGCCAAGACCCAAGACGAACAGGTGGGCGATGGAACTACAACCGCCGTCGTCATTGCAGGGGAGCTATTGCACGAAGCCGAACGCCTCTTAGATCAGTCGATACATCCAACGGTCATCGCGGGCGGCTACCGGCTTGCCGCTGAAAAGGCCCAGCAGATTCTGGAAAGCATCGCTGAACCGCTGAAAATCAGCGACGACGAAATACTAAAGAAGATAGCTATGACGGCAATGAGCGGCAAAAAGGCCGAGGGTTCGAGGGAAAAGCTGGCCGACCTAGTTGTGAAAGCGGTGAAACAGATAGTTGATAAAACAGATGGTGGCTACATTGCCGACATTGACTATATCGGTGTGGAGAAAAAGCCAGGAGAGAGCACCGAGGACTCTAAGCTGATTCATGGCGTAATCTTGGACAAGGAGAGGGTTCACCCAGGAATGCCAAAGAGGGTCAAAAACGCAAAAATAGCCCTTCTCGACTGCGCTTTGGAAATTGAAAAGACCGAAACTGACGCTGAAATCAGAATAACAAGCCCGGATCAGCTCAAGGCATTCATGAACGAGGAGGAGTCCATACTCAAGGGCATGGTCGATAAGATCGCAGCCACCGGAGCAAACGTCATCATCTGTCAGAAAGGCATAGATGACTTGGCCCAGCACTATCTCGCCAAGGCGGGAATATATGCGGTGAGGCGGGCAAAGAAGTCAGACATGGAGAAACTTGCCCGCGCGACCGGAGGCAAGGTTGTTACCAATCTGGATGATCTTACAGCAAATGACCTTGGTTACGCCAGCTTGGTGGAAGAAAGAAAAATCGGCGACGACAAGATGACATTCGTTGAGGGCTGCAAAGACCCCAAAGCAGTTAGCATTCTTGTCAGAGGTGGAACAGAGCACGTCGTGGATGAGGTAGAAAGAGCTGTGCATGACGCCCTCTGTGTTGTCGGTGCAGCCATTGAAGATGGGAAATATGTCGTGGGCGGCGGCGCACCTGAAATCGAGCTGGCCAAGCAGCTAAGGGAATACTCTGAAACCGTCGGAGGCAGAGAAGCTCTAGCCATTAATGCCTTTGCCAACGCTGTCGAATCGATACCTAGAACGCTGGCCGAAAACGCCGGGCTTGACAGTATCGACATTCTGGTCGAACTAAGAGCCAAACATGAAAAACCTGATGGTAAATATCTTGGCATCGACGCCTATAAAGGAATAGTCGACATGTGTAAGGAAGGCGTCATTGAACCGCTAAGGTCAAAGACTCAAGCAATCAAATCAGCCAGCGAAGCTGCAATAATGATACTGAGAATCGATGATGTCATCGCTGCCTCAAAGCGTGAGATCTCTCCACCTAGAGGACCAAGCAAAGAAGGCGAAGAAGAAATCGGCGAGTAATAAACCTATTTTATAAACACAACGGCGGCCAAGGCGGCACCGTGTTGCTCGACGACGTGGCCTGCTGAAATCGAAGTTACTTTGGTAGGCTCAAGTCCTCTTCTTTCCATCATATACCTGACCATGTCCTCAGCCGTCCTTGCCGCCATCTTTTGAGTTATACCGATATCGTGGTACTCAGAAACCATGCCGTGCGATGTTTCACTGATCGCTATTCCAACTGCTGCGGCTATCTTCTGTCCTGGCGTCGAACTGCATATCTTAGAAATGACCAAGGGAACTATTGTACCGGGCTCCAACTTCCTCCACTTGACTATCTTGCAGCCAACGGGCCAAATGCTAGATACTGGTACTAGGTTAAGCTCAGCGATACCGGCCTTTCTAAGCGCGTTGTCAAAGGCAACTAACTCAAACGGGCCGTCGGCGTCGCCTGCCACCAGCGCTGCTTCCTTTGGTACCTCCCACATAACATCACACCACTCTGGGTCGATGAGTTATCTTCTCCAACAACATTCCCTCAATCTTAAAAGGGAATTTGCGCCTTGCGATCTCCAAGGCTTCCTCAAGTTTGGACTCATGCTCTGCATAAATTTCAAAAAGCGGCTCTCCCTTATCAACTTTTCCCTCCTTCTTGCGTAACAGCACGACACCGGCGCCTTTGTCTCTTGGAGCGCCAGCCGCGCGTGCTATCTCGTTGACATTCTGATTATATATTTGAGTCACATAGCCGGAGTACGGAGCAACTACTACCTCCTTCTTATCGCCGATGGGGATATCCTCTGGTTTGATATCTGGATCTCCCCCTTGAGCGGCAATTATTTCGCGCATCTTTTGATAGGCCTTACCTGACCTTAAAATCTCAAGCGCCATTTCCTTTCCCAGCCCGGCAGCCGCCGCACCACCAAGCTCCAGCATTATCGCAGCTAAGCTGGTAGCTTTCTCAACTAAGCTGCTCGGTCCCTTTCCTAAAAGAGTCTCCAGCGCCTCCTTGGCCTCAAGAGCAGGACCGACGTTGTGTCCCACCGGTTGGCCACCATATGTCACCGCCACCTCCACCTGGACGCCCAACTTGTGCCCCAGCTCGATGAAATCATGAGCAAAGCTACGCGCCTCCTCGATGCTTTCAACCTTTGCTCCAGGTCCAGTAGGTATATCGATCAGTATACTATCAACTCCTTCTGCCAATTTCTTCGACATCACGCTGGCCAGCAGTTGACATCTGGGGTCGATACCCAGTTGTCTCTCTGTGGAGATTATGATATCATCAGCAGGAGCGAGGTTAACGGCACCACCCCAAGCCAAAACGCCTCCCACCTTGCTGGCGATTTTCTTTATCTCATCAATGCTGAGAGCCACATTCGCCAGCACTTCCATGACATCGGCTGTTCCGGCCGCGCTGGTGATCGCTCTGCTGCTGGTTTTAGGAACTATTATTCCCGACGCCGCAACTATTGGAACCGTTATCAGAGCATACTTGTTCCCCGGAACACCGCCTATGCTGTGAACGTCAACGACATGTTCACGATCAAAATCAATTCTATCTCCAGTGTTCAACATGTGTTGCGTCAGCGCGACTATCTCGTCCAGATCCATGCCCCTGATGAACTCGGAAACAACAAATGCCGTCATTTCTGTCGTGCTCAAGTTGCCATCGACGACGTCACGGATGATGGTGCCTATCTCCTCATAGGTTAACTTTCCACCCATCATCTTCTTTTTAATCGATACAACCGATTGGGGGCGCGGTGCAATCTCAACGTTCACCAGATCGCCCGATTTCAACGACAATGCCTCGGTAACCTCGCGAAAGGCACCAAGTTCACCCGGCTTAACCAATTTGTTGGTCTCGTTTGCAATCGCGACAATCGTCTTTTTTTCCGTAATTAATCTGACCCTGTCGCCGGGGAAATGGCCGATCTCCTGGGAATCCATCTCATGGATCACGACGATATTGCGGCCGGTTTCCATGTCCAGCGGCTTGGCTTTGAGAGTTAGTTTTTTCATGGCACCAGAATTTTTTATGCCATTTAAAGGCTTAAACGTTTTCAAACTAATTATGAACCGATTCTATGATAAAAATTGAGGAGCTAACTTTGGAAAACAAAAAAATTTACGGAGTAGTCGCAGATCTACCCAAGGCTCCGCTGGTAGCATTAATTGCTCCAAAGGGATACATAATGTGCGGCTATTTGAACCTAGGAACGGCGGAAGGGTTGGGCCAGGTAGCTGCAATCGTTACAGGAGTTAGGAATATAGAAGATATGCTAAATAAAAAAATTTCAGCATCAACTAGTCAAGCTAAAGTTCTGGGAATTAATGAAGGCATGCCTGTAAAAGAAGCTATTAAAAAATTAATCTAGGTTCTGAAAACCTCTGTTGCTGTTGAAGGTAAAAATGTTCTTTTTATCCGGCTTTTCTCACCGCTTCCACGAATTCTTGCATGAGTTTTGGATCCTTTCTCCCCGGACTTGATTCTACACCGCTAGCCACATCAACCCCGTATGGTCTCACTATTCCTATCGCCTGCGCAACGTTTGTCGAGTTAAGACCGCCAGCAAGAAAAACTGGCTTGTCCACCATGCTCCTGATCTTTGCACTCAAGTTCCAATCATGAGTTAGTCCTGTGCCACCCCCAGTGACTCCCTCGGTATCTATTAACAAAAAATCAGCGGCTTCAGCCAATTCAAGGGCTCGGGCGATAATTTTCTCAGTACGCTCAATTTTTGGGGGAACTGGAATAACTATCATAAGCTGAGCATCAAGTTCTC
>JACIWF010000066.1 GCA_014361095.1 Hadesarchaea archaeon
CTTGTTGCGGTTGTGGTTGTCATCGCGGTTATTGCCATAGGATTTGTGATTAACCTAACCAAGAAACCACCGGCGGGAGAGGAACCCCCATCAGAGACGGAAACCATAACGACGGTAAGCCCAACAGAGGAGTTCCACTACGCCTTTACTCGGGACTGGCTCAAGAAGAGCAATATCTGGGTTTTCGACCAGCCCTCACCAGAATACCTGAAGGAACTGGGAGCCACCGGCACGGCATTCTCGGTCTACTACATCGGATTCAATGAATATGATAGGGAATATGTGGAAACCCTGCACCGCAATGGCTTCAAGGTGACCTCCAATCTCCCCGCCGGGCAATCCGCGACAACCGAAAACCTGCAGCTCAGGGAAGAAGCCGCAAAGAGGGATGCCCACGGCAACATCATCCTTCTGCTGGGGTTGGAGGGGCTGTACCACATGTGCGGCAACAACCCCCTGTGGCAGGAGTTTCTCATAAACAGGATCGAGGAGCAGGCCAAAGGTGACGTGGACGCGGTTCTCATCGATGAACCCGGCGATGTCGGTGAATGTTACTGTGACTACTGCATGGAGGCCTTCAACAGCTACCTGGCCGAACACTATTCTCCTGATGAACTGCAGCAGCTCTTCGAAATAACCGACCTCTCCACGTTCAACTACCGTGAGTACCTGCTGGAGCACGGTGGCGCCAACTGGTGGGACGACCCGAACCCACAGCTTCAGGTCGTGTATCTCCAAGCCAGGTACTGGGTGAGGACAAAGTTCATCGGGGAACTCATCCAGCACGCAAAGGAGGCCGCCGGGTGGAATATCCCGGTGACGTCTAATGTCTATGGATTGGAGCCGAACCACCAGATATTCATCCCGCTACTTGACTTCGTGATTTTCGAAATGCCGATAACGCCGGAAGCCCATCCAGATGTTGACTACCTCAGGCCGACCCCGGGCAAGCACTTTACCACCTATTTCCTAGCCGAGGCCCTTGACCCTGAGAAACCTTTCTCGGCCTTTCCTGACGTCTTTGACCTGAAGCAGCTTTCCGAGGAGGAGTGGTGGCTGTGGCGGCACTGGCTGGCGGAGGCTAGGGCATGCGGTGCATCCTTCATGTTCCCCCACCAGGCCTACATCTATGGGGGAGGATCCTACACCATAGACGCGGAAAGGCTTTCTCCTTACACCAAGTTCTTCGCCGAGCACCCGGAGTACTATGAAAAAGTGGAGAGAATCGCGACGGTGGCGCTACTCCACGACCTGCACTCCACGCTGACCAACAAGTTCACTTGGCTCTCCTTCAGTGCCTAGAGAAGTTTCAAAAACATCGGCGCCATCCTCCAAGAGGCCCACATCCCCTTCGAGGTCGTCTACAGGGGCGACGGCGCTTTCGTACAGAAATCGCTGACGCTGGAAGAACTGCAAAAGTATCGGGCTGTAGTGGTGCCCAGAGACTATGATCTCGACCAAGAGGCCCTGAACACGCTGGAGCAGTACTCGGCTGCGGGTGGTTTCGTTATCAAGTGCGACGACTTGGCCGATGACTACCAGCTCGTGCCGATCCTGCAGGGGCTTGGGGTTGACCTCGGGCTGGAAACGAACGCCTCGGAAGATCTGGGGCTGGTCATCTACAGAAGGGGCAACTCGCTGCTTGTCCACATGATAAACTACCGGTATGATAGGGGGGCCATGGATTTTATTGACTTGACAAACGTTGAAGTGACGCTGACGATCCCTGATGGAGTGGCACTGGAAGGAAAGCAGTTAAAGATCATCAGCCCGGATGGGGAAGAGAAGGTTCTAGATTTTGTGGCACAGGGAGGGAGAGTCACGTTCACAATTCCAAACATCCACTGTTACTCAATCGCGTCGTTTGAGTAAAAATTTTCGCGGCACACTTGATCTTGGCGTACACTTAATGATTTGCGGTTTAACCAAGTTGCTTAGCCCAAAATTATTGGACAACCAAAAACGCGCTAGAATTCTTTTACCGAGCATTCCAAAACGCGTGGCTGACCTAGACCAATAAAATCTACTAATCAATAACTTAGGGCCTCGCTCTACCAACCATCAATTTTCCATACAGAGAAAATAAACTATCACAGGATGGGGAGGCTACTTTTCAACATTACATTTTTATTTCATCCTTTCCTGTAATTGAGACTTCTTAGCAAGAAGTATCAGGAGCGATATAACCGGAACCACAAAACCCATGGCGGCAGTGAACTGGATGGTCACTCCCCATACGTCAAATAGTATTGTTAAAACGCTGACCAAGATCGTTGTCCAGAATCCCCATTTTCTCATCAGCAGTAAACCAGCAACAGCTATAAACCCCAGAATCCCGAGCAGAAAGAACATCACATTTATTGTCTGTACAATCAACGGAGCAACTTCCACATCTAAAAGGCCCCCGGGTGTAATTGCGCTAAGATATCCCAAGGCCAATCTTCCTCCGGACTGTAGCAGCCATAGAAACGCTACAAAGATAATGCTCTTAGTCAATTTTCCTGAGATATGGAATTCTTTGCGCCTCTTCAACTGATTTGAACCGCCACCTTTTTCCAAATCATTTTGATTTAACCTACTCAAATCGCCTTTCCAAGGAAAATCTATCATTAGGCGATTCAAAGCTTGATCACTAATTTTGATTTTTGCGCCCACAGTTTTTGGTTTATTGTGTTACGGCTTTAATCTATCGCCTCATGAAAAATTTCAGATCTTCATTTAGATTCTGTCCAAACAAATGCCCCTACCCAAGCTTTAACGGCATAAGATCGGGCGCCGATCATTTCGCAAAAATGAAATTGAAACCTGCTACCAAAAACACAGACAGGGAAAAAGACAAATCTCACATAGGTGCGGGGGAAGGGATTCGAACCCTCGAAGGCCCTACGGCCACAGGATCTTAAGTCCTGCCCTTTAGACCAGGCTCAGGCACCCCCGCAAATCAAGCTATTTCTTCGGGGCAATAAATTTAGCGCCCTTTCTGCAGGCCCTGCGGTAGACTCCGCGTCGCTTGCTCCTCTTCATCCTCCTCTGCAGCTCCATTTCGATCTCGTTTTCACTTTCTGACATTGAACCACGCCTGTAAGGCCCCGGTCTACACTTTAAGGGAGTAACAATATAAACGGTAAGGGGCTGGACAGTTGCTAAAAATAACGAAGTACTCAAAGAAATTTTTCCACCGTGTTTTACCCCTTTTGAAGGAGGGAACAAGTGGCTGGGGAAAAAGCTGGATAAATGAGATCATCGGAGCCTACGCCGAACAGCGGGGTGAAGCCTACCTGGCTCAAGATGAGGACAGAATTGTCGGAACCATCTTACTCAGGAAGGAAGTCCGTGCGCTTGTCATTTATTTTCTTGCGGTCAAGGAGGAGGAAAGGCGAAAAAACATCGGCAGCTCGCTGGTTAAATTCGCTGAGAAAATAGCCAAGAGGGAGAGAAGAATACTGAGGGTCGATGTGGCCAAGGAATTCGAGAACAACACCAAGTTTTACTTCAAGCTGGGGTTCAGGAAATGCGGCCGAGTGAAGAACTTTTACCAGCAGTGTGATGAGCAGATCTTCCTCTACAAAGTGCCTAGTAAATAATCCCTAGAACCGAATCCATCTTTTTAATCGCCTCAACCGCCCTCCGCGCGTTGCCCGGGCCCAACCTGCCCTTCTTCAACAGTTGCTGCATCTTCTGAACCAGCGAGCAGAGCGAGTTCATGGCTGCAGGAGTGTTGATGTCGTTGTTAATGTGAAATGTAAAATCGGAAAGCTTCTCTTCAATAATCTTTTTGGCGGCGTCGCTATCCTTTCCTTTTCTCACGCGCCTCAGACTTTTGATCAGCGCCTTGCAGCTAGCAATCTCCCGGCTAACCCTGCGCAACTCCTTCAGGGTAAAGTTCAGCCGCCTCCGATAGTGCTGGGTGAGCAGGAAGGCCCTTATCGCATCGTAGCCATAGCCTCTCTTCCTCAGCCCCCCAACGGTGTAAAGCCTGCCCGCGGACTTGCTCATCTTCTTTCCATAGGTCATCAGGTGGCGGACGTGCATCCAGTATCTGGCTGGTATCTTCCCGGTGGCTCCAGCGCTCTGGGCGATCTCATTCTCATGGTGGGAAAAAACATTGTCGATGCCGCCCATGTGGATGTCAAAGGGAATCCCCAAGTAGCGGATGCTCATGGCGCTGCACTCGATGTGCCAACCCGGCCTCCCTCTCCCCAGTTCGGTCTCCCAGTAGATGTCACCGTCGCTTTTTCGCCACGCCTTCCAGAGGATGAAATCCCCTGCCTCGAACTGGAAATAATCGTCCTTGTAGACTCTTCTGTTGAGGTTGCCCCTGAACTTGTAGTGGGAGATCATCCCGTATCGCGGAAAACGGGAGACATCGAAGAAAATGTTTCCCCTGTCGTCGCGGTAGGCCAGTCCCTTTTGTATCAGCCTCTTGATCAGCTGTACCATCTGCTCGATGTTTTCAGTGGCCCGGGGATAGTGGTCGGCTGGTATCAGGTTCAACCGGCGCGATTCTGCAAGAAACCTTCGTTCATTTTTTCTTGCTATCTCCATCAACCTTTTCATGCTCCCCCTGGCCTCTCGAACCATCTTGTCCTCGATGTCGGTAATGTTCATCACATGGGTCACCCTGTAGCCGTTGAAGATCAAAGTCCTCTTAACCACATCCTCAACAACATAGGTGCGGAAATTTCCGAGATGAGGCGCCGAATAAACGCTGGGGCCGCAGGTGTAGATCCGGACCTCGCCCCTTCTGATGGGTATGAACTTCCTGACCTTCCCAGAAAGCGTGTCGTAGATTTGCATGTTTTCAAACAATCAAGGGGTTCTTGGCTTTTAACCCCAAGCTTCTTTTTTAAAATTCATACTGGTGCTCCGGCCGGGATTTGAACCCGGGGCGCAGGCTCGAGAGGCCTGCATGTTTGACCGGCCTACACCACCGGAGCACCATAACTACACATTTTTTCGATTGTTAAACTTTTTCCAATTACAATAAGTAGCTCAATTTTCTACTGTCTGCTCCAGCAACCCAAAAACGAAAATTCAACAAAACCGAAAATCAGAGTGGTGAAGATCGATGAAATTCAGGTGGATGCTGCCGGCAATAATTTTAGCACTTGCCCTCGGCGGATCCCTTTTTATCTTGCCGCCGTCATTCGAGATAAGCAACCTGGAGATAGCACCCACTGAAGCCGGCCCGGGAGAACCGGTTACCATCTCGCTAGTGGTCAGGAACCGCGGGCTGCTCTCTGGTGTATATCAGGTGGAACTTTGGATGGATAACGAGTTATTGGAGACTAAGGCAATCGAGGTTGCCGGTGGGGAGTTGAGATGGGAATCTTTCATGATCACTAAAGAATCCCCGGGAATCTATCACATTAGGATTGGCGGCTTATCCGGAGAACTAAAAATATTGCGCCCACCGAAGTTTGAAATCACGGAACTCACGGTCGATCCACAGGAAGCCCTAGCTGGAGAGAACATCAGGGTCACAGCAACGGTGAAAAACCTGGGGGAGATGGAAGGAACCTACATCGCCGCCCTTTTCATAGATGGTGCTGTTTTTGAGTCGAAGCCCGTCACGGTGTCCGGCGGGTTCACTGAAAAAGTTGTCTTCACCTTTACCAAAGATCCAGGAATTTATTTAATTGAAATCGGTGGCTTAACCGCGACCGTCACGGTGAAGCCCGCGGTGATCGTGATCCAGCAGCAGACTATAATCACTTCGGCTGAAAACATCCAGCTGCATTTTGAGTGGAAGTACAGAATCTGGGAGCTAAAATGGGAGTTTTCCGTTTCTAAAGATCTCTATGAGTACTACCGAAACAAACCAAGACCACCGACGGGAAACTATTCAGTATACGTCACTGACCCCAAAGATGACAACTTTCTCAAAGAGCTGGTGATGAAATTCGGCGAAGTCGCCTCAAAGTACGATTTCACCGAAACTGAGAAAATCAACTGCATGATCGCTTTCGTGCAGAGCCTGCCCTACACCCCGGACGAAATCTCAACTCCATACGACGAATATCCCCGATATCCCATCGAAACGCTTGTGGATGGGGGCGGCGATTGCGAGGATTCATCCATCCTGCTGGCGGCTCTTCTCGATGAGATGGGACACGATGTCGTCTTAATAGAGCTATTAAATCACATGGGCGTCGGCATTTCAGGCAATTTCTCCGGGTTTTACTACGAACTCGAGGGAAAGAGGTATTTCTATGTGGAAACTACCGGCACCGGATGGAAAATCGGGGAGCTGCCTTCAGAATTCAGGGGTACTGCGGCCACCTTATATCCAATTGAGCCAATCCCGGTTTTAACCCACTCTTGGAAAGCAGAACAGATAAGTTACCGAACACTCGAGCTTTCGGTCACGGTAAAGAACGAGGGGACCGCAACCGCTGAAAATGTCTACGTTTATGCCGGGTTCGACGCCGGTGAAAACATGGTGTGGAACCCACAGAAAAGCGAAATTTTTTCCCTGCCACCTGATTCCGAAGCCCAGGTGACCCTGCGACTCACCATCCCTAAGGACAAGTACACGAGATTGATCGTTCAAGTTATCCTAGAAAACTACGTCGCTGA
>JACIWF010000067.1 GCA_014361095.1 Hadesarchaea archaeon
CCCGCTCTGATTATTTCGCGGTCCAAATCCTTACGGTTTACTCTTTCTAGACTAGTCGGAATATTTGATAGCATGTTCTCACCTCCTAGTAAATTATAACGTTGTTAACCGACTGCAGATATTCGTTCTATTCTTCATCTCAATTTCTTCTTATGACGTATTTTTCCACGTGTTTCTTAAACGACATAAACGGTTTGGCTTCAGCCACCGCATCAACAACTTTTGGACCTCTTGCACGTACACCCGCAATAACCCCCACGCCGCGATCAAAAAGAGGTTCCGGCAACATGCTAGCGGTCGGACCAGCAAATATCACCAACCTCGCACTTTTTGACAGCTCAAGCAATCTATCAACCGTGCCATTTGCTAAGCTGGACCCACTTATTACTGCGACATCACAACGTGGTAAAAACGAATCGACAAAAGTGTCCGGCAGTGCTTCACCTCTCAACTGAGGATTATGTTCGAAAACGTGCACCCGCCTCGCCATGGCTCGTAATTTCCCTACAAATGGCCTGATGTATCCCACAACTGCAACCTCGTCCTCAGCCCTTACATCTATGTTCTCCATAGCGTCTGCCCCAAATTCCCTTGGATAATGCTCCCCATCCATAATTTTTTGTGAAATTGCATTCAAGGTGGCAACGCCGACCGTTCTTTCGATCAGATCAAAAGAATTTGCCATCCTTGCGACTTCCAGCGCCTTCGAACCGTGGAAATCTGGTCTTTTGGCAACGTGGGTGTGAACAATGTCCTCGGTTGGTGTATGGCATAACCCAACGTGACCGTCATCAAGCATGACTGCAGTGTAGCATAAACTGATGCACATCCTTGAAATAACCAAATTCTTCAATCGGTCGCTCCTCTTTTCAACCAATTTTAATAAATCGTCAACGATCAAGCGCGTGCCCCTCTTTGCTCTAGGTATTCCTTAATTTTTTCAACCACTTGTAAAAAGGCCCTTGCCGAAGGATTTGCAGCATTTTTGAGAATAAACGGGTCCCCATCATCTGAATTCTGACATATGGCTGGATCTATTGGAATTTTTCCCAAAAATGGCACGCCACACTGCCGCGATATTTTTTCTCCCCCGCCGTTGCCAAGGATATCATGTTTTCAACAACTCCCACCAACGGTATCTTCAGCTCTTTAGTGAAACCGATAGCTCTCTTCACTACTATCTGGGAAAGCTGGGATGGAGCCGTTACCATCAAAACACCGTCTATATCGCTAATCAACTGCATTATGCTCAGCGGCTCATCACCGGTACCTGGCGGCAGATCCACCAAGAGCAGGTCCAAGTCACCCCAGTTGACATCGGCCAAAAATTGTCTAATCGCGACCATTTTCATCGGGCCTCGCCAGATTACTGGTGTTTCATCTTCAGGAAGCAGAAAATCCATGGAAATTACTTTTATACCTAGGGGGCCTTCGGCAGGAAAGATGCCCAATTCCTCGATAGGTCCCGCCCTCAGTCTTTTTCCTCTCATTCCAAGTATCTTGGGAATGCTGGGCCCATGAATATCAGCATCCAGAATGCCAACTTTGGTGCCCTGATGTGCAAAGGCTACACTTAGATTAGCCGTGAATGTGCTCTTGCCAACTCCACCTTTTCCGCTCATGATAACCAACTTATGTTTAATTTTCAACATGTTCATCCTGATTTTTTTCTCAAGCTCTTCCAGCTCCTTTCGTCTTTCCAATTACTCACCAATTAAAATTATTTGCAATAGCACATAAAAATTATATCGTTGAAAAAACGTAAAAATAAATCAAAGCAAAAATATTCAACTAAAACCAGCTGGCGATATTTACGTCTGCAAATAATTACGTTGAAAAGTTCGAACGATTTTACCATAGTGAGTTCGGTAAAAGAATTCTAGTCAAGGAGGCGGAGTATTTAAGGAGGGAACTAAAGGGACTGAAAAATATCCTCGACGTCGGGTGTGGCGTTGGCTATTTTGAAGAAATGCTTGCTGAACTAAATATAACGGGCTTGGACATCTCTAAAGAAGCATTAAAAAAAGCGAGAAAAATCAGCGATAAAAACTTCGTCCTCGGGGATGCCACCCATCTCGTTTTTCCCGACGCTAGCTTCGACGGCGTTTTTTCGGTAGCGACTCTTGAGTTCCTAGACAACTATGAAAAGGCCGTGGATGAAATAGTTAGAGTCCTAAAGCCCGGTGGGAAATTGGTGACCATGATTCTGAACCCCGAGTCAGATTACTTCAAAACGCGTGTCCAAGATAAAAATTCTTACTTTGCGAAGATTAAACACCGGAATCCAAAAGAGATAGAAAATTACATCTCAAAATCGTTATCCACCAGAGGAGAATATTTTCTTGGAATAAAGGGCCAAAAAATCTTTGAAACTTGCGACGAAAACTTGGCCGCCCTTTGATCGTGGGCACAAAGATTTAGTTGCCAAAAATTTTATTCTCGAGTCAACAGCAGAACTATCGCTCACTCTAATCTTATCTCATCGTGGTCAACTTGGCATTTCCCATATTCGCTTTAACTTCACCTAGTGCTTCGCAATTTTCCTACTCCCTGCTGATTACAAATTTGTGCTCTCAAATTTAATGAACCTCGCACCCTTCCCAAAAACAGTTTCTCGTTCCGCACTACTAACGGTATTAACAATAACAATTTTATCTATTCTTGTGAACTTTCAGCAGCGTCATTAATCTTTCAAAATTTATATTCAAGGATGTCTCCGGATGTCACCACCGGGGCCGGTAATCTTAAACTGTACATTGACGTCTTCCCTACGACCTGTATTTCGGGGGATCCATCATGTAGTCCACGGCGGTCTCGTATTCTCACACAATTCGACCTTCAACAGTTCCATAAACTTTTGGTAAAACGAAGCTTGACTTTTTACATCATTTTTCGTGCTATTTCATCCGCTCCAATCTCTCGAGAATATTTTGAGTTAGAGAGGCCAAACATCTTGCGGCCGGGCCTCCAGCGGATTTCTTCAAAAGAGGCTCACCCGAAACATATGCGTGTAAAAGCTCATCATCAATGGGGATCTCAGCAGCGACTTGAACGCCCCGATCATTTGCAATGCGATATATTTCTTCTTTAAGACCACCAGGAATATCAAACTTATTAATCACTATCTCGGTTGGCAACCCAAGATTCTGCGTTAAATCTAGTATAAAGTTTAAATCATGGGCACCGAGAGGAGTTGGCTCTGTAACTGCCAGCGCTAAGTCTGCCACCCAAAGAGCCTGCGCCACTGTATTGTGAACCCCAGGCGCTGTATCTATTATCGCCACATCATATCCGCCAACTCGCAATTCTTCCAGAGCTTTGTGCACCGTTGCTCGAGCCATTATCGGCGATCTGGGCTCCGTAGGCTTAAGCTCACCGGTAATCAACCTTAGACCATTTGATTCCGCAGTGTAAACAGTCCCGATCAACTTCCGATTTTCTCCAACCGCTCCGTGCGCACAAACTATTTGGCAAGCTTTGCAGCCAGAGCAAAGCTCTTCAAACGGTTTAGGCGTTCCACTGTAAAAAGCCACCAGCGCGTGCTCGTGGCAAACCTCAACACACTTTCCACATCTAGTGCATTTAGTCTCATCAATCAGCGGCAAAAAGGTCGTTACCTTCTCCGCCTTTTCATGCTTTGCGCCCAACAGCGTCGCGCAGCATGGACCATCAACGTCAACGTCCACAAGCATAACCCTCAGGCCGCTGAACTGCAGCCCCACGGCCAGATTTACAGCAACCGTGGTTTTCCCCGTCCCACCCTTGCCCCCTGTCACAGCAACTATTGGCACGTTTACTTCCTTCATTCTAACTGCCTTCACAATAAATCCACCAAGTGTTCAGTTATTTTAATCAGGCTTTTGGAGGCGCGAGCGCTAGGATTAAACTCAATTACCGGTTTCATCTGCACCAGCGCTTTAACCACCTCGTAGTCAACGGGAATTTCTCCCAAAAAGTGAAATCCAATTTCGTTTAAAGCCCAGTCTTTGATTGACTCTTCGATGCCTACAGACAATCCACTTTTATTGATCACGACACCCGCGGAAATGCCAAAATGGTTTACAATGCGGGACAAGCGTTCTAGGTTTCTTTTCGCTGCTGGTGTCGGCTCAGTCACGGCAATAACATAATCGGCTCCGGTGATTGAAGCGATAACCGGACAGCCTATGCCTGGCGCTGCATCAACGATAATCACATCGCTGCCAGCGTCCTGGGCTTTTCTACGCGCGAGATTTCTTACGCTCGCTACAAGGTGGCCTGAGTTGTGTTCACCAAATTTTAACCTACCAGTCACACACAAGAAGCCGTGTTTCGTCTCCACAACGTTGATGACACCGGTTTTTGCTTTTTTTATCTCCACCGCTTTTGTCGGGCAAACCAGCGTGCAGACACCACAGCCCTCACACATAAGCTCTGCTACAACAGCGTTACCGCCAACGGGCAAGACCATCGCTCCGAAAGGGCAAACTTCGACACATTTACCACAAGAAATACACCGCTCCGAATCAACGATGGCTTTATTCGATGCCTCAACATCCATGGAAACGACAGTTCTTCCACCGCCAAGAGCTAAGAGTAGATCGGGGGCGTCCACGTCTGCATCTGCCGCAAAAACCCTTAATCCCTTCAGACTCAGGTAAAATGCAAGCGAGGATGCCACCGTGGTTTTTCCAGTGCCACCCTTGCCGCTCGCCACGACAATTTCCTTCAAGAAAACACCCTAACGTGAACCGAGAATGTACTGCTCTATAGCCTCCTTGATCCTCACGCCAGGTTGAACTGTCACCATCTTAATTCCGAACTGACCGGCGACAGCGGCCACGTTGGGTCCAAACCTGCCGCCCAATATATATCTTACGCCTTCCCGGGCCAGCGTCTGAACGGATGCAATTCCAGCCCCGCTCGGTGAAGTTAAAAATTGGTTGGGCAAGATCCTAGCCCCTTTGATTTTACCTTCTTCAATCTCAACTATGGTAAAATTCGGGCATCTTCCAAACATTGGCGACACGGTATCTTCGAGACCCCCTGCCCCATGACTCGCGACTCCGACTTTAAAGCTTCTGGCTGGAGACGGGATGTCCTTTGGCATTTGAGACGCAGGAAACGAAGTTGGCGGAAACATGAAAGGATAAGGACCGAACCCCCGACCCACTCCTCGGCCCATACCGCGCCCCACCCCTGGACCAAAAATGGGCTGGCAAGTTGAGGGAGAATGAGCTGATTCCCTTGCTTCTCTACAAGCATCTTCTAAAGAAGCCAACTTTGCCTTATTTTCAATCAGTTCACGCACAGCATCCTCAACTCTTCGAGCTGAGGTCATGTAAATTGCAATACCGGAATTAGCGAACAGCTGCATTGCCTTGGGTCCCATACCTTGAGTTAATATTGCATCCACCTTGCTTGAGGCCAAGATTTCCGCCGGAGTCTTTTCAAATCCGAAATGAGAACTTTGGTTCTTGACAGCACTAACTTCTACCACTTTTCCTTCTTTAATTTCAACAACGGTGAAGACATCGCAACGACCGAAATGGGGGGAGATCTCGGCCTCTAACCCTCCGGGACTGTTCGAAGGTATTGCCACTCTCATAAAATTCACCTGCTCATGTAATGTCGGTAGATCTGCCTAAGGCCTCGATCCCTAGAGTAAAAGGCCGGAATCTTGTCATCCAGTTGTTCCAAAAAGTTAGCCGCTATTGATCTCCTGCTCTTGCTCAACCGCTCACCAGCTCTTTCTATTCCCTTTTGGTCATGGATTCTCTGAGCTCTTTTATCCTCGCCTCTACTCCCCTAAGCTCCTCCTCAAGATCCGCCTTATAGGCCTCCAATGCCTCGATCTCCTGTTCCAGTGTTGGTGGAGACACAAAAGGCGGAACAGGTAAATAAGGTGCTGCAAGTAATGGCTGCGATGGTTGTAAAGGCTGCTGTGGAGCCTGTAAATAAGGGAAGTACAACGAATGTAGGTACCACCAGCATCTTCCACGACCTCTACCGAAACCCGGCCACCACATATTTTTTACCTCCTTTCTTTTTGTTACTAAAATCCCGGATATGTGGGGTAAGGTTGGACGTATCCCGCATATCCATAATAAACATCTGGACGAGCCCACCACCATCTAGGAAGCCATGGGAACCTAGCGCAGGTCCAAGGATTCCACCACCAGCCGAATCCTCTTCCAAAGCCAAACTGCCATCCAGGCCTCTGCCACGGCGGTAAGTAGCTGAAGGGACCTCTTCCCGGCCAAGGACCAAGCGATGCCCAGTGCCATCCACGACCTCTACCGAAACCCGGCCACCACATATTCTACCACCTCTTCCGTTTTACTTGTTTCAATATTGTGCTATTGCACATAAAAATCTTTCGGTATGTTAAAAAATAACCGAATCTCCGGCCCTGAGCCTGCGACAGTTTTCTCCAAAAACCCTGACAAATC
>JACIWF010000068.1 GCA_014361095.1 Hadesarchaea archaeon
TCGGAGGCTCCACCAGTTTACCTCGCCACAGCTCAAGCAACACACCGGTCCCAAAGGCCACTCGAACCTTATTTAAATTTTGAAGTTCATTCATAGAGTCGCGCCACTTTTGACAGATTGAATCTAGAAAATATTAACGCTTGGGGTCAAAGCCTGATTTAACCACACTATCCGGAACTGAACAACAGGCATATAATTTCTTAACTATCATCCCCATCTTCCGAGCTTCTTCAAGCGTTCGTTCACCGGGTAGCTCGATTCTATCAACTCCTGATTGAAGCGCGATAAACTCCAGCTCATGACGGCCATGAAAACGCGGCCGCATACATCCCAGCGCGATGTCAATATTTGGGAACATCAACCTCGCTTTAACGGCTACTTTTTTGAAAGCGTTTATCGGGGGTGGGACCAGCTTTTCGAAGTCCGTTCCGGAAGTTGGTGATAGAACAAGCAAGACCAGCAGATGGGGATCAATCTCTGAGGCCAGCTCCAGAGCTCTGAACTCACCCAGCAGCCTGCCGAAATGCAGGCCCACACAGATGTGCGGCACGACGTAGGGTATATGCTTAGCAAGGAAACCCAAAGAAGATCTGTAGTCCTCAACTGTTTTTTCAATGCCGAGCACCGACTTAATCGTGCTGTCATCGCCAATCAGATCAAAATCAGCCAAGTCAACTCCTGCGCTGCCCATCTCCTTAGCCAGCCATTCTGGAACCAGACCTGTATGGGCACTGATGAAAAGACCGGTCTGCTCCTTTATCTTCTCTATGGTGTCTAAAAAGGGCTCAAAAGGCACATATCCCTCAGCATTGAAACCGCCGCTAAGAAGAACTCCGACCGCGCCCTTTGAGGATAGATCAAGACACCTCTCATACAGAGATGCCGGTGTGGGGCAAGAAATCATGCCTTTCAGATAACGGCGCCCACAGTGTTTACACTTTAACGCGCAATCACTTCCAGTAATAGATATGGTGGGATAGGCTGGATGAGGATAACAGGCAAACAGCTCAGGACGATGCTTTATTTTTACCGATAACGCTTGTTCACTTTTGGACGACATCAACGTTTCCTCAGCCATTCTTGCGAAGCGTATTTTGAACGAAGTTCGGCGGCGAGATCCATCTCGGCCTTCTCCATTTCTCCCTCAACCAGCTCCACACTCAGGGCCGCTTCAAAACCCTTCACCAATGCCGCTCTAACCTGCCCAAAACTTGGTCTCTTGCCCAGCTCGCGTTCCACCGTGGTCACCCTTTCAAAAACTGAAGAAATGAATTTATCCGATATTTTCTCCGGGCTTACCTTAAGTAGCTCAAACATCAGCCTGACATCCGGAGAAATCAAAACCGTGCCGTGCTGAAGAACTGAGCCCCACCGCCTTGTCTGAGCACTTCCGGAGATCTTTTTGCCATTCACCTGAACGTCATTGATGGGTCTGAATTCGGCCCGAAGACCCAGATTTTCCAGACCTTGCACAATCCCACCACAAATAATCTGGTAGGACTCAATAATGTCGCGGGGCAAATCGCCTTCCCTGCAGACCACGCTGTAAGTCAATTCCCCATGATGATCGTGAAAAACTGCACCGCCACCTGTAATCCTCCTGACCACATCAACCCCGTGCCGCTTAGCCGCCTCTAGATCGACCTCACGTTCTAGGCTCTGAAAACAGCCAAGTGAAACGGCAGACGGCAGCCAGCGCCAAAACCTTACCGTATTTGGGGCTTTTCCCTCCGAGTTGAGCCGCAGCAGAGCTTCATCAATTGCCATGCTCGTGAACGCATCGTCAACGCGCAGAGGTAGTAATCTCCACTCCACTAAATCAGCTCCTTGCGGCTCTCAAAATTGCCTCCACCCAATGCTCGGGACCAATCAACGGAGTCTGTGCACCCGTCGTCTGGTAAAAATTTTTGACCGCTGCCATCAGACTCTCAACTTCAGCCTTAACTCCTAAAAGAGTTTTTTCAAGATGCTCCAATGCCTCCTCCGGATAAATGAAAAAATCACCACTCAATGAGATCCTAGAGAGGGTGTTATCTTCCGAAAGCGTAAGCTCGACCTTTATGACACCCTTAGGTGCCTTGAACTCAGCGTACTTCAACCCATCACCGTTCTATTTCCACTTAGTAAGAATTTCTTCCCTGCGAAATGTCATCTTGCTTAAATAATAGAGCCCCAAATCGGCGAAAACCAACAATGCCGCAAATAGGGCCAGCTCCACCCAGTCAAGTCGCAAAAATCCGCCGATAAACAAAAAGTAAAATCCTAACACTGGAAATACGGTAACTCCACTGAGTTGTGTCGCGGCACGAACATCGTTCACTTTGGAGGAAATAAACACGGAAACTGAAACTGAAAGAATCGCAATCAAGGGACAGTAGACAAACAGCACGACCAATGAAATCAGATTTGGCAACAACGGATATCCAAAGATTGGAAACGTCAGTGCATCCACTAAGACCACCATACCAAAAAATGAAGCAAAGGTGACCCCCACTGCTGGGAGAAAAGCCCCGAGCGCCTTGCCCAGTAAAAGCTCGGAATCTGTTGTCGGTGTTGCTAAAAGCGGTTCGAGCTGCTTGTTAATTTTCTCGCCAACGAAAGTATAGGATGCTATCACTGAAGGCACAAAGGCAGGGATGAACATGAAAAACAAGCTGAACATTGAAACCATCCACAATATCATCGCCTGTTTCGGCGAATATCCTGGGGGGGCAAATGGCGGCAGTTCACCGGACAAATTCTCTGAACCCAATATTGGTACAAGGGAAACAACTGGTACAACGAACGCAAAAATAAGTGGCATAACCACCAAACCATAAAGGACGTACTTATATCTTCTTACGCTGGCTATATCCTTCTTGGCAATCTCCCAAATCCTGTCAAATCTCATCTTTACCCACCAGCTTCAGATAGACCTCTTCCAAGCCTAGCATTCCTCGAGTCACGTAAATGACTTTCCCGCCATTTTTCACTATCTCCTCAACGACCTTTGGGTTAACGGACTCTGGATCTCTTGACTGAACGAACAACTTGTCGCCTGCAACGTCAACTTTTAGCACGCCTTTAACCTTTTTTACCGCTTTTATTACCTTTGGTCCTAAATTTTTAAGCTGGATCTCCGTTTTACCTGAGCCAAATTCTCTCTGCAGTTGGGCCGGCGAACCTAAGGTTATCAACTTCGTGTTAATTATCGCCACCCGATCGCAGACCCTCTCCGCTTCATACAGATTATGCGTGCAGATGAATATTGTCCTTTTCTCATGCTTCAGCTCCAGGATAAAATCCCTGACTATCTTAGCAGAATCCGGGGCCAATGCTGCCGTTGGCTCGTCCAAAAAAAGCACCTTTGGTTCATGCAACATCGATCTGACTATGGCGATCTTTTGCTGCATGCCCTTGGAGAAGGTTCCGACGGGATCGTTTCTGCGCTCCCAGAGACCCATCATCTTGAGAAAACGCTCAATATTTTCCTCACGTCTTTTTTTCGGAACACCGTAAAGCTTGGCATAAAAATCGAGGTTGCGATAAGCGCTGAGCTCACCATAAAGTCCAGGCGATTCTGGGAGTAGGCCGACAATTTCTCTGATCTTCATCGCATCCCGGCCAATCTCATAATCGCCGATGAAAGCTCGACCGTTAGTGGGCTTGATCAAACAACACAGCATCCGGACAGTCGTGGTCTTGCCGGCACCATTAGGGCCCAAGAGGCCAAATATCTCGCCCTCCTTGACTTCAAAATTGAGGTTATCCACCGCTGTCAGTCCGTTAAACTTTCTGGTTAGCCCCTCCAGCCGAATCATAGTCAGACCATAAACTTTTCAACCTATGACGATAATAAAACATTCGCTAGAACTTCAGAATTTTCTTAGCATTGGAATAAGTGACTTTCAGCACATCCTCTTTATTTATGCCTGCATCAATCAAAGTCTTTGCAACTTTGGGGAGTGTGAGCGGGTCTGACGGCTGGTTGCTTAAATCGCTGTTTACCATGATGCCCTCTGCGCCGGCTGAACTGATGATGGAAACCACATCTTGCTCAGACATCTTTCCCGACTGAACGGTTATCCCGACATTGGCATTAAGTTCTCTGGCGCGAACAACCAGACCTGCAGATAAATGATCAATGATAACTTTAGTCATGTCAACTTTTTGACCTTCAATCAACTTCAACAATCTATCAAATACCTGGGCTTTGTTTTGTCTCGGCGTGTGGAAAATCATCGGCAAACCATAACTTTTTGCCAGATCGATTTGTCTTATTAGAATTTTTTCTTCTTCACTACCGGCCGTTTCCAATCCAACTTCTCCCAGAGCTGAGGCTTTTCCGGACTCGAAGAGCGAAGAGATGTGATCCAAAACCTCGCCAACGCCAGTTGACGGTATAGATCTCGGATGAATACCCACCGCAACCAAAGTCAAAATCCCATATTTCTTCAAGCGCTCCGGCTCTACTTCAGTCAACCAGCGATGCAAGTCAATCAGCGTACTGGGTCCGGTAGGTTTTACTGGAAAATAAGAACAAACGACAACGCCCTCAACGCCTGCTGCGGACATGGCTTCAACATCCTCGGAGCCACGAAGATATATGTGGGTGTGAGAATCAACGAAACGCATAGTACCCAATCTCTCTTTTCAGAAACTTCTAAAAAATTTAAATCTTGCTGGATAAACTTTGAAATCTCTTCCATGCCTTAACCATTTCTTTGTCGATATCGCACAGGATGATTCTTTTTAAGGATTTGGCTTTGAACTCACCTATCGCTCGCATCATAGCTTCCGCGGCATCCGTGGGGGAAACACCCCCAACTCCAGTACCCATGCCGGGAAGAACTAAATCTCTGGCGCCGACCCCCTCAGCGCAAAGCAAGGCCGCTTTTGTGGCCTGATAAACCTTTTCGGCAGTGGTCGGCATCGCCGGACGTTCCATAGTCGGCGCATGTATTACCCATTTTGAATTCAGCTTACCGGCCCCAGTAGCCACGGCTTTGCCCACAGGGACTGGGGCATATTTCAGAGCTTCCCTTTCGATTTCGGCGCCACCAACCCTTTTAATTGCCCCGGCAGCGCCACCACCCATCACGAGCAAACTATTCGCAGGATTGCAGATGGCATCTGCTTTCTGTTTAGTGATGTCTCCTTCCAAGATCTCAATTACCAAACTGTTTGACATCACTATCAATTTAGAATTTCCTTCTGATTAAAACTCTTTTCAAGGGACAAAAATACCAGATTGTGCCATTCAATCAAGGTTTTTATGACTAACTATGTGGTTTTAAGTTCATATTAACTCAGCCTTGGGAAAAGATCGATTAATTTCGTTAAAATTCTTGGTTTAGAATTGAAATGGCTTAACAAACGTGTGGAGTGTTATAATGAGTTGTAAAAAAATCAGTAGTGGTGACTAACCGAAATTGATAACCTCTGACACTCCCTAAAGAAAGCCAGCGCCTCCTCCTTGGTGAAACCCGCCCGACATTTTATCTTACCGAAACGCAAATGAACCAGGTAAGCCCTTTCCAAAGTTTTGTAAGCGGAAGTGAAATAACTTGAAATGGTGATTTTTAAATTTAAGATTTGAAGCATGTATTTCTGCTGAACCTTAATCTGAACCAAATTGACAAATAAGATCGCGCTTATCCCCAAGCCCAAAACAGACAGTTCTTCTGAAAACCAAATGCTATAGCCAATAGTATCTGTTTGTGGGACGGTTTCCAAAGTTGCCTGCGGTTTCTGAGAATTATCCACATTATCATCGTTGGAGAAGTCTGCCTGCTGTTCACTCTGGTCGCTATCCATTTTCTGAACCACCACCTCGTCCAGGTCTGGCGAAATCGCAGCATCAATTTGATTTTCAGAAGTTTGATCATGGATATTAGTTTCCGATCCTAATTCATTTTGCTCGTTGCTTTGGGTCTGATAATTCAGGTCATTATTGTGTCCCTCCTCCGGCTGGCTAACTGGCTGCTCCCCCAAATAATTATCATCACTGTCATCCAACTGATCCTGCTCATCGGCAGTTTGTGGCTGATCCTGAACATTATCCTCCTGCAAATCTGATTCGGGTGGGAAAACGTTCTCTAACTGTTCTGAATTGTTGTCCT
>JACIWF010000069.1 GCA_014361095.1 Hadesarchaea archaeon
CTGCCAGCCCTTCGGAACTCCTCGACCTCAATTGAAAGTCCAGCAATAAACATCAGTATTATAATGCCCAGTTCTCCCAGGAGGGACATGAACTGGCCGGCTGGAAGATCGGGATCCACGCAAAGTGGAAAACCAAAAATGCCTTGAGAAATTGCGCCGGCTACTGAAGGGCCAATCAATATACCTGCGATAAGTTCACCGAAAACCTCCGGCTGGCCCAGCTTAGAAGAAAGCACGCCCCCGGCCTTGGCTGCGATTAGAAAAACCGCTAAATAAAGAAGTACTGATGAGGCCTCAAATTCCATCGAACTCACCTATCTGATGATTCGATAAAGCTCTATTATGTCCCTCAGTGACAAAAGACCGACTAATTTACCCCCCTCAACAACGGGCAGGCGTCTTAGCTTGTGAGAGGCCATCAAACCCATGGCCTCACGGAGGGTCATTCCCGGCGTGGCCGTGATCGGGCGCCTTGTCATGATATCTGCAACTGTCTTAGCCGTGTACTTCAACACCTCCCTTATCTTCGCGCTACCTATGGTTTTTGACGGGACCTGAGGATAGAGCACCTGAAAAAGATCGCTCTCCGTGACTATGCCCACGAGCCTAAAATCCTTATCGACAACAGGTAAACAATCCTCTACCTGCCCGAGTATTCTCTCCAGAAGGCCATCGATAGAAGTATCCTCATAAACCACTCGCGGCCTTTTGTTCATAACTTCGCTGACCTTTATCTCCATCAGTCTCCGGGGACTGGTAGGTTCCTTAGGCCTTTCATTAACCATTATCACACTTCCGAATTGTTACAAGTTAAATATTTGGCCAGCCACAAACTTATAAACCTGCCTTTATCTGGGAAAATTTAAACCACCTTAACCATCTTTGACTGCCTGTATCCAGTAATCACCTTGATATAGCCACGAAACTTATCATCAAGCTCAGCGTCCCCTGTATCGACCTTCAACGTGGGTGTGATCGCCAGTTTTTGGGGAGTTGAAAGCACCCAGAGATTTTCTTTGCCCACCATCCTCAACAACCTCGGAGAGAGCTGCAAATTCCCTCTACCTAAGATGAACCCTTGTCGCCCTATGGGACTAACGATTATCGTCGCCGGCTTGGATCTGATGGCCTCCAAAATCATGGTTTCATTAACATCCTTAGCCAAAAGCCGGTAATCCTCAATCAAGTCAACTCCCAGCAGGGTTGAATCGTAAATCCCCAGCTCTTCTGCAATCGCCCTAGTGGTTGTTCCCGGGCCGAGTATGTAAATGCGCCCTCTCTCCATCATCTCAACAACCCAACGAGCAATCGCCTTCTGATCGGCCAACTCATGGCCTGTGCTTCCTTCCTTCGTGGACTGGACCATAGTGGGTTCATAGGGGACTAAGGCATAACCCTTCAGCTTTGCAACCAACCGGCCCTTGCGAAACTCATCCTCATCAATGTCCATCACTTCCGCCTCGCGCAGTGGCAATCCATCGAGCAAAAACCGCGCCGCAACCTCAGCCGCGGCTTCGGGTGTATTGGCAAAGACGGCTGAATGCATCTTAACCCCTGTTGGCACCCCCAATATAGGCACCTTGGAATCGACTGCTGAAAGGACATCCGCAGCGGTGCCGTCACCACCTGCAAAAACCAAGAGATCTACTTTTTCCGCCAACATTTCCCGAGCGGCTCGTTTGGTGTCCTCCGGCGTAGTACTGCCGGATGTTATGCTCCCTATTACCGCCGGCTCCAATCCTGCCTCTCTGACCTCGTTCTCACCCATCTCCGCAGGGTAACTCAATATCGACACTTTAGTTGAGAAATTTTTAAACGCACACAAAAACCTGACTGCCCTGTCAGGAGCCACCGGCTCGGCCCCTAGCTCGCGAGCCCTAGCCAGAATCTCGGGACCATCTGTGCCTTTCAGGCCGACCCTTCCACCCATGCCCGCAATGGGATTAACCACAATACCCAGTTTTTTCATGTTTCCGATCCCATCCACATCAATTAAAGGGCTCCTTTTTAGCCTTTAAACCAGAAGCTCCGGCAAACGGAACACTGCCGCCAGCGCGAACCACCCATCCGCAATCCTCATAACTCCAACTTCCCTTGTTTCTCTGAGGGAGCTGAAAATGAACCTAGAAAAAATCATTGAAAAAATGAGTTCCTACGAGAGAAAGCTGATGCTCGGATTAGCACAGGCGGGCGGTGAATCAACGGTTGAACAAGCAGTTGGGCTGACTGGTCTTGACCAAGCCACCATCATGCGTGCTGTTCTCAGTCTCTCTGAAATGGGCTTGATAAAAATTAACGAGAAAAAAATATCAAAAATCAAGCTCACTCCTGAAGGTCAGAACTACGCACGCTTTGGCCTTCCCGAGAGAAGAATGTTGCAAGCACTTTCAGAATCTGGCTATGCAACTGTGGATGAAGCCGCCAACCGTGCCGGATTGGAAGTAGAACTGAAAAACATCGCGATAACTTGGCTCAAACGACGGGGTTGGATCAACTTCATCAAAAAAAATGGAAAGACCTTGCTGAAAATTACTGAAAGTGGAGAAAAAGCCCTTGCCCAAAAATCCGCTGATGAAAAATTGCTCGAATTGCTCGCCGCTAAGGAAAACAACCTAGAGGAACTTTCTGAAGAAGATAGAGAACTGATCCGTTTACTGAAAGAAAGAAAACTGGTGGAAATCAAGGAAGAGATAAGGCGAGAGTTGAAACTATCTGATCTTGGCAGGCGGGCCATTGAAATGGGGATTAACCTGGTTGAAGAAGTAAGTGAGCTGACCCGTGAGATGCTATTGAGCGGCAGGTGGCGAGAAGTCAGGTTGAAAAAGTATGATGTGATCGCACCTGGAGTTCCTATCTATCCGGGAAAAGCACACCCGCTGCAGCAGATTATCGAGGAGCTACGGGAGATCCTCCTGGAAATGGGGTTCACGGAAATAAAAAGCAGAATAGTGGAGTCAGAGTTCTGGAACTTCGACGCCCTTTTTCAAGCTCAAGACCATCCGGCTCGAGAAATTCACGACAGTTTTTCGCTATCAAAACCAAGGCAGGCCAATCTTCCACCCCCCGAACTACTCAACCGTGTGGCCAAAGCACATGAGCGTGGCGTGGCTGGTTCCACTGGCTGGGGATATAAGTTCAACAAGGATATTAGCCGCAGAACCGTGCTTTGCTCGCAGACAACCGCTGCTACCGTAAGATATCTCTCGACCCATCCGGAACCACCGATAAAAGTCTTCTGCATAGACAGGGTCTACCGACACGAGAAGATCGACTACAAACACCTGGCAGAATTCTATCAGGCTGAGGGAATTGTCATGGATAAAGGCCTCACACTGCGTGACATGCTTGGCTATCTTAAGCAAATCATGGTCAAGCTAGGTTTGCCTAAAATAAGGTTTAGGCCCGGCTACTTCCCCTACACCGAACCATCTGTTGAAGCCGATGTTTATTTTCCCGAAAAAAAGGAGTGGTTGGAAGCACTGGGTGCCGGAATGTTCAGACCAGAACTTCTTCGCCCCCTCGGAATCCGTTACCCCGTCCTAGCCTGGGGAATTGGTTTCTCGCGCCTGAGCATGGTCAGGCTTGGCATCGACGACATCCGCGACCTTTATAACAACGATATCAGCTGGCTTCAAACGAGGAGGATGATTTAGTGCCATCGATCAGCGTCAGCTATCGTGATCTTTGCGGCCTGCTTGGCAAAACTATTGAGATCGACAAGCTTTGCGAACGCCTGGGGATGCTGGGGATGGAGGCCGAGGCAAACGGTGATGAAATCAAAATAGAAATCGCGCATAACCGCCCCGATCTTCTGAGCTGCGAGGGGGTCGCCAGGGCCCTCAGGGGATTTCTCCAGATTGAAACCGGCCTACCAAAATACAAGACCAAGATGTCAAAAGTCACCGTTGAAGTTGACCCCAGTGTTGAAACGGTTCGACCGTTCATCACCGCCGGCGTTGTTAGCAACGTTAAGATGG
Organism: Hadesarchaea archaeon; assembly: GCA_014361095.1. Classification (GTDB taxonomy): domain Archaea; phylum Hadarchaeota; class Hadarchaeia; order Hadarchaeales; family Hadarchaeaceae; genus Hadarchaeum. Next base: position 3,978 of record JACIWF010000069.1, read on the forward strand.
CCGACGACATCGTCGCCTCCATGATGCAGGTTCAAGAAAAACTGCATGCCTCGCTGGGCAGAAAGCGGGACAAAGCATCCATCGGCATCTATGACCTAAAAACCATAGTCTCCCCGGTGAGGTACACCACCACAACCCCTGATGGCATCCGGTTCCAGCCGCTTGACTTCGGGCGCGAACTCACCCCTGCCGAAATACTCAGCGAGCATCCCAAAGGCATCGAATACAGGTCTTTGCTTCAGGGTCTGCCGAGATATCCTCTGCTGATCGATGCAAAAGGGACGGTACTATCCCTGCCACCAATAATCAACAGTGAAAACACCCGGGTGACAGACCAGACAGAGGTTCTCTTTATTGACGTTACCGGACATGACGAACGGGCCGTTAACCGAGCGCTCACAATAATTATGACCGGATTGGGGGAAAGAGGATTTACTCTAGAAAAAGTCGTGGTGAAATATCCAAAGAGACGAGTGATCACCCCAAACCTAAAACCACGTAAATTGAACCTCAACGTCGGAAACGTCAACAAAACTGTAGGCATCAACATCAGTCCAAAACACATCGCTAGGCTGGCAAGGGCAATGCGTTACGGGGTGGAAAAAATCAACAGAAATTCGCTGAAACTACTGCTTCCACCTTATCGCTGCGACATCATGCACGAAATAGACGTCATTGAGGACATTGCCATTGCATATGGATATGACAACCTAGAACCAACCCTTCCAAAAGTTTTGACCATCGGGGAGCGGGCCCCAATCGAAAAAATCAGTGGAAAGGCAAGACGTGTTCTCACCGGGTTGAATTTTATGGAAGTTATGACCTATACGCTGACCAACCCAAAGGTTAACTTTGATCTCATGAGGTTGAAAGGAGAGGCTGTAGAAATAGCCAACCCGATTTCTGAAGAGTACACCATACTCAGAAATTCCCTGATCCCCTCCCTGTTGCTGGTACTGAAGGAAAACCGCAGAAACCCGTTACCGCACAAGATCTTTGAAATCGGTGATGTGGTGCTGCTTGACGAAAAATCGGAAACTGGAGCCAGAAACATGAGAAGAGCCGCTTCAGCAGTTGCTGGTGAAGGTTTTGGGTTCACTTATATTAAAGCAGTAGCAGAAGCGCTGCTTAGAGAACTCGGATTAAGATGGGAAGCGAAGGCCGCCTCACACCCAAGCTTCATCGAAGGCAGGGTCGTAGAATTTTTCAGCGGGGACAAAAAAATTGGCATCGCTGGAGAATTGCACCCGGAGGTAATCCTCGGTTTTGAGCTGGAAAACCCGGTTTCAGTTTTTGAAGTTGACTTGGAGTAATCCGGCCGCGCGTTTGGCATCTGGCCTTTTCCTTTAAACCCGGCCCGAGCCTTGCAACTTACCTAACTTTCAGGGCGTATTTTCCCGGCTTGGTGATATTTAGCCTCTTAGCTATCTCCGAATCATCAACATCCAAGACTATCACATAACCGGCCCAGTCTTCAGACAGTGAGGCACCGCCACAGTTAGGACAGGTGCTGGACTCGGTGATGTAATTGCAGTTGCGGCAGGCAAGCAGCTTCAAGCCTTGGCCTCCTTTCTGGCTTCTTCAATCCACTCAATCTTACCCAGCCCCGGCTGGCGCATGGTAAGGCCAATCTTTCCGGCCTTTGTCCCCCGCTTGAGGCTAACGGTGACGATGCGTGCCCTGACCTTGTCACCCTCTTTCAACGAACGCTTGGATTCCTTTCCATAAAGAACTCCCTTCTTCTTATCATAACCAACGAAGTCGTTCATCACCTGAGAGACGTGAACCAGCCCGTCAATGGGACCTAGTCTGATAAACGCGCCAAACTCAACTATTTCCACTATTTCACCCAAGACGA
>JACIWF010000007.1 GCA_014361095.1 Hadesarchaea archaeon
CTCCGGTATACCCTCCAATATTGCCGTCCGATCTGACAACACGATGGCATGGAATTTTTATTGGATAGGGGTTTTTAGCCAAGGCCCTAGCAACGGCCCTGTAGGCTTTAGGCTTCCCCATTGCACAGGCTATTTGCTTGTAAGTCGTTACCTTTCCTTGCGGAACTTTTGCCGTCAGCTCCAGAACCAGGCGCTGGAATTCACGCATACGATGTAACATTGTTCTCTGGTTATTATATCTGGAGTTCCTATCTTTTTCATGATGATCGAGATAGACGGGTCGATGGGTGAGGGAGGCGGTGCAGTTCTTCGCACCGCTCTAGCGCTTGGGGCAGTGAGCGGTCGACCGGTCCATATTTTTAACATCAGAGCCCGCAGGGATAAGCCCGGACTTCAGGCACAGCACCTTCGTGGCGTTGAAGCCCTAGCAAAGATAGCTGGAGCTGAAGTTCGGGGAGGGGCTCTGAATTCAACCGAACTCACCTTTATCCCGGGTGAGATTCAGGGCGGACGATATCGAGTTGATATAGGTACGGCTGGCAGTACAACTCTGGTTCTGCAGATAATCATGCCTGCGGCTGCCTTTGCAAGTGGGCCGATCGACATCGAGATAAGAGGAGGGACGGACAACCCGATGGCACCACCGATTGACTATATGAAGAACGTTACTGTTCCAATACTTCGCCTTATGGGCTATCGCTGCGAAGTTGAGTGTCTCAGGCGAGGACACTACCCCCATGGTGGAGGTATAGTTCGGGCGAAGATAGAGCCAGTGGAGTGGTTGCGGCCTGTAAGTCTCGTCAGTCAGGGTCAGGTGTTGCGGGTGGCCGGAGTTGCCCACGCGGTGAGGCTGCCGTCACGGGTGGCGACCAGAATTGCCCACGCCGCCAGTTTGGAGTTGATAAAGTCGGTTCGGGCTCCGGTGGACATCCGATGCGAGTCATATCAAGTTGGGCAGGATCCACACCTTGGCCCCGGGGCAGGGTTAACCCTTTGGGCAGAAACAGATAGTGGGGCGATCATCGGCACTAGCTCGCTTGGGGCACCGGGTAAACCTTCTGAGAAAGTTGGACGTGAAGCTGCTCTAGATCTGATAGAACAGTTGCGGACAGGCATGGCTTGCGATCGCTATCTCTCCGATCAGCTCATTCCCTATTTGGCTCTCGCCGAAGGCAATTCAGAGATAACCTGTGCTTCACTCACTTCTCATACCCTCACTAATATCGACTTGGTGCGCAAAGTTCTGGACGTGGATTTCAGAGTTTTTGGGGAACTAGGGCGGCCCGGCAAAATAACGGTTACAGGTATCGGGTTCAAAAAGATGGATAAATCTTAATACGTTGAAACAGAATTAAATCAAAAACGCCATGTTGGGTGAGATTCATGGTGGATTTTGAAAAGATGGAACAGTTCAGGCGCAGGTATGTGGAGAAAATGAAGGGCATAACACTTACTGATTTTGATTTGGATAAATGGGAGAAAATAAGGGAGAGCATTTATCCACCGCGGCGTCTGAATCTGGACGTCATCATAGACGACACGACGTTGAGGGACGGGCTGCAGATGGCGGGTCTGGTAAGCCCCCTTCCCGCCGACGCCGCCTGCATCGCCGAGTTTCTTAGGGATATTGGCGTGGAGAGGCTTGAGGTTCTAACTTACACTAAGTCTGATAAGGAGGCCATCCGGATAATGCAGGACAAGGGCTTGGGCGACATGATTGCTGCGTGGTGCCGGGCTTCGAAGGAGGACGTAGATTCCGCGCTTCAGCTTGATTTTAAACAGATCGGAATTTCCCATCCCGTTTCTTACATTCACTTTGAGAAATGGTCTGATGTTCCTTTACAGAATTTAGTGCAGCGGGTGGCGGATACCGTAGTCTACGCCAAAGATCATGGCTTGGATGTCTTTGTTCACGGTGAGGACAGTACTAGGGCCGACTGGGAATTCGAGAGGTATCTCATAAACACCGTAGCTGAGGCAGGGGCAACCGTCTATCGTATATGTGACACCATTGGTTGTGGTTCTGCTGACCCAAATGATCCGCTTCCGATTGGTATTCCGATGAAAGTGAGGAAGATAAAGGAGGAGACCAAGATCCCTTACATTGAGATACACGCTCACGATGATCTGGGTACTTCTTTGGAGAATACCATGGCGGCAATCCGGGCCGCCTCGGGGCTTTATGACAAGGTCTACGTGAGTTCCACTTTTCTCGGCATAGGTGAGAGATCTGGAAACGTCGAAACTGAGAAGGTCATCATGAACTGCTATCTGCACCACGGTATGAAAAAATGGGATCTCCGCTATCTGAGAGAACTCACCATCTTTATATCGTCAGCGCTGAAGTACAACGTTCCTCAGAATAAATCCATCGTCGGAGACTTGGCTTTCGCCCATGAGTCTGGAGTTCACATTCACGGGCTCATGGCCTCGCCGTTGACCTATGAGCTTTTCCCACCGGAACTCGTCGGGCAGAAACGTACGATCGTGATCGGAAAGAGATCGGGAAAACATGGTATCAGACTGAAGTTGGAGCAGTTGACCGGGCAGAAGATATCGGAGGACGATCCTAGGCTGGCCAAGTTGGTTGAGATAATTAAGGATAAGTTTGTTTCAGGCTTGAGGAGGTATCCAATTAAGGACACTGAGTTTAGAAATCTGGCGCAGAAAGTGGGGTTCGAGATGAAGTAGAATTTTGGTGGGAGCATGGGAAAAACGATAACTGAAAAGATATTGGGCAGGGCAAGTGGAAGGGATGTTTCTCCCGGCGATCTGATAGTGTCGCCGATAGATGCCTGCATGGCCCATGATGGTACAGCTCCCCTAGCCATCAGGGCCTTCCGTGAAATGGGAGCCAAAAAGGTCTGGGACCCCAGCAGGATTGCTTTGGTTATTGATCACATCGCCCCGAGCTCATCAGAAGGAACGTCAAACCTTCACGTATTGATGAGACAGTTCGCCACTGATCACGGCATCAAGCTGTTTGATGTTGGTGAGGGGATCTGTCATCAGATAATGCCTGAGAAGGGCTATGTCCTGCCAGGTCGCGTTATTGTTGGCGCCGATTCACACACCTGCACCTACGGAGCCTTTGGGGCCTTCTCCACCGGGATAGGCTCCACAGAACTAGCTGCCGTTATGGTTTCTGGGAAGCTCTGGTTTAGAGTGCCTGAATCCATCAGATGTTTAGTAAATGGTCGGATGCCGGTTGGAGTCCTGCCGAAGGATGTAATTCTGCACATCTTGGGGCTGATTGGAGCTGACGGTGCCACTTATAAGACGGTCGAGTTCTCAGGTGATGCTGTGAGGGGAATGAGCGTCTCAGGTAGAATGACTCTTTGCAACATGGTGGTTGAGATGGGTGCCAAGAATGGGATAGTCGAGCCCGATGAGAAGGTCAGGGAGTTCCTTAGAGGAAGAACGCAGGCTGAGGGAGAGTATCTGAAGAGCGACCCCGATGCCGAATACTCAAAGGTCTTTGAAGTTTCAGCTGAGGGACTGGAACCCATGGTCGCCTGTCCGAGTTCCGTTGACAATGTCAGGCCGGTCAGGGAGGTTGAGGGTATCGAGGTAAATCAGGTTTTCTTGGGTAGCTGCACCAACGGCAGACTGGAGGACCTCATTGAGGCGGCCAAGATCCTGAAGGGGAGAAAGGTGAAGGAAGGGGTTAGGATGCTGGTGATACCGGCATCTCGCGAGGTTTATCTTGAGGCCATGAAGATGGGATTGCTGCAGATCCTGGCTGAGGCTGGCTGTTCTATCTACGGTCCTGGCTGCGGCCCCTGTCCTGGTGGTCATCTTGGTGTTCTGGGTCAGGGTGAAGTCTGTGTTTCAACATCTAACCGGAACTTTGTGGGGAGGATGGGCAGCAAGGAGTCGCAGATATATCTGGTTTCCCCGCTAACGGCGGCGGCCTCGGCGGTAACGGGAGAGTTGACGGATCCGAGAAAGTTCGTGGAGGTATAGCTTTGGCAATAAAGGGACAGGTTTGGAAATTTGGAGATTCCGTTAGTACCGATGCTATTATCTCAGGTAAATACAAGTTCAAGACGATCGATTTGGACGAGCTGGCAAAGCATGCGATGGAGACGCTCTCGCCTGATTTTGCCCGGTTAGTAAAAAGAGGAGATATTATCGTTGCCGGTGAAAATTTCGGTTGCGGCTCCAGTCGAGAACAGGCCCCTCTGGTTCTAAGGCAGCTGGGGGTTGGCGCAATTGTGGCCAAGTCCTTTGCCAGGATATTTTACCGGAACAGTTTCAACGTCGGGCTTCCCGTTGTCGAGTGCCGTGAGCTCCCCGATCGAACCAATCAGGGAGACATACTCGAGGTAGATCTGAGAAAGGGATCGATATTGAACCTGACCACTGGTGAGGCCTTCAGGGCCAAGCCCGTGCCTGAGTTTCTGCTGCAGATGCTGGAGGACGGTGGCTTGGTCGAGCAGTACAAAAAGTACGGTGAGTTTAGGTGGAGCATGTCGTCACGCTGATCTACGGCGATGGTGTTGGCCCGGAGGTCATGACTGCGGCGAGGAGATGTGTGGAGGCTACAGGTGTTAAGATAAAATGGGAGGTTGTTGAAGCCGGCGCTGAGGTTATACCCAAGTATGGAACGCCGCTTCCTGGCAAAGTCTTGGAGTCGATAAGGAGAAATGGCGTGGCGTTCAAGGGACCAATCACCACCCCCGTTGGCAGTGGCTTCAGAAGCGTTAACGTGGCGCTGAGAAAGGAGTTAGATCTTTACGCTTGTTTGAGGCCTTGCAAGTGGTATCCCGGCGTGCGCTCCAGATATCCCGGCGTTGACCTCGTGGTGGTTAGAGAGAATACTGAGGATCTATACGCAGGTATTGAATATGAAGCCGGAAAACCTGAGACCGAGGAGTTCATCAAATTTGTTAAAGAGAGAAAAAAGGTAGCCATTCGTGAAGGGTCTGGCATAAGCCTGAAGCCAATATCGCCGGCAGCCTCTGAGAGGATAGTCAGGTTTGCCTTTAACTATGCCCGTAGAAACGGCAGGAAGAAAGTCACTGCGGTGCATAAGGCCAATATAATGAAGTTTTCCGACGGTGTCTTTCTGGAGACGGCAAGGAGGGTGACTGCCGAGTTCCCGGACATCGCCTTTGAGGATAGAATTGTGGATAACATGTGCATGCAGCTGGTACAGAAGCCCGAACTTTACGATGTCATAGTTGCGCCAAACCTTTACGGTGACATCCTCTCCGATTTATGTGCCGGGCTGGTTGGAGGGCTCGGCGTGGCTCCAGGTGCCAACATCGGAGATCATGCGGCGATTTTCGAGCCCACCCATGGCAGTGCTCCAAGGTATGCGGGTAAGAACAGAGTCAACCCGACTGCAGCAGTGCTTTCAGGAGTTCTGATGTTACGCCACCTTGGGGAGCTTGAGGCCGCGCGAAAGCTGGAGGGAGCAGTGGCAGCTGTCATAAAAGAGGGCAAGCGGGTTACCTATGATCTCAAACCAGATCCTGAGGATCCGACGGCTGTGGGGACCTCGGAGATGGCAGATGCAATCATTGAAGCCTTGGATCGGATGTAGGCTGAAGAAGCGGTAAAATTAAGTTTTCAATTATCCCTTCCAGAGTCCGATGGCCAGTCCTAGAAGAAAAGCCGCCGAAGAATAAGGCAGCACATTGATCCAACCGCTGCCGGCCTCATAGAGTTTGGGCAGTATTTCCATTGCCTTATCAAAAAGGTCATGAAAGCTCAGGCTCATGGCTCCGGTGGCGACGAGGACGATGATGAGGGCAATCAGCAGCACCATGAGGTTAAATGCCTTTTTGATAATGGCTCCGACTAAAAGGCCTATGATGAAAGCCGCAACAATCGGCACGATCCAGGCGATTTCCGCTGGCAGGCTCATATTTACCGTTTAATTTTATACGTTCGGACTTAAAACTTCTCCAGTTCATTTGCTCTTACTTTTTCCGCTCTGTCCTCGTATTCAAAGTCATGATGAGGTGGCTCGCGTTGAATATATCAGCTAATTTTCTTATTTTTGTAAAATTAATGCCAAATAATTTTTCGAGCATTTGTAGCTAAAAATAAAATCAAGAGTCAACTAAGTTAGAGACGGTAATAAGTGAGTTAAATGAAAAAAGCCATTCCAAGTTTTTTGGTGCTGGTTTTAGCCTTGGTCGCTTTCGTCTGTTTGACTTGGGGTTTCTATTATGAGTGGCCTGACTACGTGCATATGGATTATGGGTTTCCTCTTACTTGGGCCACACACACCTACAGCACGATAATTGGGCCACCGGCAGCACCCTGGCAGGTTGATATCCTGGCTTTGCAAATAGATCTGATCTTCTGGCTGGGGTTAATCGTGGTTGTGGCTTTCGTGGGGGAAATGTTGAAGAGATCCGATTAGAAAGGTTGCTAAGATTTTAAGTCGGTTCTCTTTTTGAGGATGTTTATCGCTTTTTTCACGGCACGTTGGGAGTTTTGCACGAGTTCTTGAATATCGATCTCGCTCGCGTTGTTCAAATGAATCCCAGCAGATACCACGACGACGCGGTTCAGTTCTCTGGCTAGCTCTTCAGATGCCGATTTTGCAACCACGTCGTCCTTGTGTCCAACCAAGGTGAAGGTAGATGAGGTAGCACTCAATTTATCAGGATTCTTACGGCTGGGTCTGGAGATCGCCACGGCCACGGCACCCACATGTGGATGGTCTCCTCCAGAGATCACCGTCACGATGTCTTTCCCGGCAAGCAGAAGGGCAAGCTGAACCCTATGTTTTCCCTTGCCAACACTAATTCTGAGGCAACTTTCCTCCATCTAGTTTTCCCGGATAAGGTTCTGTTGGCGAGATATTTAGTGATTTAGGGGCCGCGGATGGTTAGTTTTTTGCCTGATACAGCTTTAAAGGGATGTAGTCAAAAATTAATTTGATCGGGGGAGAAGAGTTGGAGCTAAAAATAGTAGAACTTGTTCCTCCTGAGGGCTGCAACGTGATCCTCTGCCAGTCGCACTTCATCAAGACGGTTGAGGATGTGCACGAGGCGCTGGTGACTTCCGTCCCGGGGCTTAAATTTGGATTGGCCTTCTGTGAATCCAGTGGACCCTGTCTCGTCCGGCACAGCGGAACTGATTCTGTTCTTGAGGAATTCGCGGCAAAAAAAGCGCTCGAGATCGGAGCCGGCCACAGCCTGCTGATCTTAATTAAAGGAGCCTATCCGATAAACGTGTTGAACCGAATTAAGGAGATAGCTGAGGTCTGCAATATTTTCGCAGCCACAGCCAACCCGCTTCAGATTGTCTTGGTTGAGACCGAACAGGGCCGCGGAATTCTCGGGGTTGTGGATGGTTTCAGGAGTCGGGGTATTGAGACAGAGAAAGATGTGGCCTGGCGAAAGGAGTTTCTCAGGAAGATAGGCTACAAGTTTTGAAGACAGAGGGCGAGGTATCAGATCAATTTTCGTTTTAGCTCTTCGACGCCTTCCCCAGTGGTTGCCGTGAGAAAGAGGATATCTGGATGGACCTTCCGTAATTCTTCTTTTGTTTCTTTATTCAACAGGTCAGCTTTGTTGGCAACCACGAAAATCTTGGTCTCAGGGAAGGATTTCCTCACATTTGTCAGAAGATTTACCTGGTCCGCCAACCGGTAGCCACAACTTTCGGAAGGGTCCAGAATGAAGACGATGCTCTTGGCGAGGTGTTTCAAGGCCAATATCGCCTGCAGCTCAATCGGGTTTCGTTTTTCCAGAGGTCTGTCCAATAGTCCCGGGGTGTCAATGACCTGATAGCGTTGGTGGTTGTGCTCAAAATAACCCAGTTGCAACCCTTTGGTGGTGAAGGGGTAGGGGGCGATTTTCGGAGCAGACCCGGTCAGCGCTTTTAACAGCGTTGATTTGCCCACGTTGGGATAGCCTGCGATAACAATCGTTGGCATGTTTAGGTAGAAATCGGGCAGGCCAGCCAGCTTTTTGGAGGCTTCTTTCAAAAGAATTAGGTGGCAGTCTATTTTCTTCAGAACTGAGGAAATTCTACCGTAGGCCTGCCGTCGCACCGCAGCAGCTTCAGTAGGATTTTTGATCGTTTTAAGCTTCCGCAGCTGTTCACGTCTAATCCTCTCCACAACCTTGATCGCACCGCCGACTGCGCCCAGCGACTTCCTCAGCTTATCAATACCTTCAATGGCCTCGACCAGATCTCGGTAAAAGGGCGGCAGGTCAAGAAAGGAGGGAAAATCGGTGACAATTTTCTTCATCTGTTCAGCTATCGTCGTCGTTGCTGTGGCTATGCGCTGTTTTTCCTTCTGCATCGCCACCTCCCGTGGTGTTCCCTCGGCCTTCGTTGCGGCTTCAGAGGCCCTTTTGAAAGCTATATCAATGAGTTCTCTGGCGGTTAACACGTTTGGCAGTTTTCCAAGGGTTATCTTTTCCATGCTTATCAAGACTAAGTATAGCTCAAAGTTGTAATAATTGCAATGTTTTTAACTGAGTCGAGCCTGAATCAACCCAGCAACCCAAACCAAGTCAATAGGGAAAATATGATGAAGGTCAGCAATGAAAGCTGGGCAGGCCTCCACCTCCCTGAAGCCAGCTCCTTGGCCTCCCTCAGCACAAATGATATTTTCTGAAGCATCCGGCTAAATCCAACACTGATGATGGAGACGAAGAACAGCATCGAGGCGGCGAGGAAGAAAATTGCCAGCGGAGGTGAAATCAGAAACAAAATGCTAGCGCTCGGAGATAAGTATGCCTCGATCGGAGCTGCCAGTATAATTAGGATTAATCCAAGTGCGACCAAAGTTAAGTAGTCGACAAAATACTTCCTTGCAGCAGCCTTGCCCCTCTTGGTGAATTGCCACGAGCCGGCCGCTAATGTTTGGCCCAAGTAGCTCCAAAACTTCCAACCCAGCCGCAGTGAGGCCGCCGCAATGAGAAAGGCCCCGGTAAGCTCGAGGATACCGTGCAGAAAAATCACGGCCAAGAATGTTATTAGGACAACTGGACCATGCAGGTGGTAGTTGTATACCAAAGCAAGCCCGATTTGGTGGCCCGTTAACAGCATGGAGGCCGTTCCGGTGTAGATGGGGAAAGTGGTTGTGTAGATGCCAGCGACCCTGAGGTTGTTTGACCAGTAGAACTTTGTCCTTGACCATTCATCCATTACAGTAACATTTTCCAGCAGGTTGTCGTACTCTCTAACTTCTGGCAAGTTGATGAACTGCTCGCGGTCGAATGCCACTAGGAAATAGGCGGTGCTAAAAAACATGATGATGAGAAAGGACGTGGTTATGAAGCTAATTGCCGGTGAGTTTCTGCTTAGAGCCCCTGCCAAAACACGTTTCAAATTGCCCATGGATATCAAAATTATTTGTTTTTAACAACTAATAGCAGCTTGCCGTTGAGCCGGGACATCAACAGAATTGGTCGGCGTTCGTCCCTCAGTTAACGGCGGATGGTTTAACTCAGAAGGATCGATATCATAACAATCGGAAGATAAATCGGAACGGTTGGGCCGCAATTTTATTCCTTCACATAACGTTTCCAAGCATAGCTCCTTTCAAATTCAAGCTCGCTAGGTAAATTTGCCTGCTTCAATATTTCATTGGCCTCGTCCAAGCTGGTTGTAGACACCAGTGCCTTTGCCACTCTGCTGATGTGTTCGAAGACGATTTTAGTGTCAAGGTAAAAGGTGATCGCGGAGATTGGATTTACCTGCACTTTACAACGCCCGCCCCGGATCACAACCTCACCGATAAGCCCCTGTGCGGCCTTGACGGCCAGTAGACTTGCCTCTGTCTTGGTCTGAGGAATTACCTTCTCGAGTATTTCGATATCCTCCGGTGTCAGGCATCTAGCGCCGAGCAGACCACCATGTGCCGCAATTTTTGCCAATTGCCTGTTAAACTCATCAAAGGTCAGTTCGCCGTCCATACAGCAGCCTAGGACGCCGAGGACCGTTGGCACCTCAAGGTTGGCCATTGCTGAGAGCATCATGCTATCGGCAAGCATGCTGTGGAGACCCTTCTCAGTACCATCGCCGAGCACATCACCACCAACATCGATGCCCACGAAGAGATCGATTCCGAGTTTTCTTATGGCTTCATTGAGACCATCGATTACTCCTTTTACCCCTCTGTTCAGGTCGATGAGTATCGTTCTCTCTTTGAGCGCTTCAGCCACGACAGATTCGGTGAAGCGGATCCCCTTTATGGTTTTGGTGTTTTCGTTGGCCAGACCCACCGTTGGAGAGAGAAGTTCGATGTTAACTATTTCCTCCATCTTTCTCGGACCGGGCTCCGGGTCGTTCACGTAACGTTCCCAAGTAAGTCCGCCGAGTATGGTGGGGGTTCCGAGCCAGCGAAGGTAGCGGGAGGTGGGTATGGCTCCAACGATATCCCCGCCTCCTCCAATTCCGACCACCATGGCATATTTGGAATTTTTGGCCAGAGATTCGAAAGATTTTTTCATAAATCCCCTCTTTACTAGTTTTACTCTCTTCAGTATAAATTGGGTTTCAGTCGGTTTTGGACCATAACACTAACAATTTATTCACTCCCAGTAATCAATCTCAGGGAAACGATGGACGGAATTCTGGACGAGGTACTCAGGAGGATCAAGCCCACTCAGGAAGACATAAGGTTCGTGGAGAGGGTTGCATCTGAGATAATCCAGCGAACAGGTGAAGCCATCTCTCGGTTGGGTTTCTCCGCCAAGACAATGCTTGTTGGCTCTGTGGCCCGGGGAACCTGGCTTCGCCATGATCCTGACATTGATGTCTTTATTCTTTTCGAGGAGACCCTCACCCGTGAGGAGCTGGAGCAGAGGGGAATGGCGGTCGCGCGAGAGGTGGCCGGGCCAGCAGGGGAGGAAAAGTTTGCCGAGCACCCCTACGTGACGATGAAGTTTCACGGGCTCGATATAGATTTAGTCCCCTGCTATGATGTTGCCGACCCCAGGAGAATTAAGAGCGCGGTGGATCGATCACCACACCACCAGCGCTATGTTAAGGCCAAACTCACCCCACAGCTGGCCGACGAGGTGCTGCTGCTCAAGCAGTTCGCCTCGGGTATAGGAGTCTATGGGGCCGAGCTGAAGAGGCAGGGGTTTTCAGGATATCTCTGCGAGCTCTTGATTCTGCACTATGGCTCTTTCAGTAAGTTGGTTGAAGAGGCGAGCAAGTGGGTGCCTGGCGAGGTAATAGATATATTGTCTTACTATTCTGATAAGTCCGAGCCAAAGCTGATTTTCGAGAACCAGCCCCTTGTGGTGGTAGATCCCGTTGATCCCGGCCGTAACGCCGCGGCAGCGGTTTCTTTGCAGAACTTTTCAATATTTGTGCGAGCTTGTCAGGACTTTCTAGACAGACCCTCCTTGAGATTTTTCTTTCCCAAACGGGTGAAACTACTGACACCTGCGGGGCTGGACAGAATTCTGAAAAGGCGCGGAACGAGGCTTTTCTGTATAATTTTTCGTTCACCGCAGGTAGTACCGGATGTCCTCTATCCTCAGCTACGCAAGACCGAGAGAGCTGTTGTTACTCGGCTGGCACAGGAGGGCTTTGAGGTGCTGCGCAGCGATGTCTGGGCGGATTCCATCTCTGTGATTTTGGTCGAGCTAGCCGTTTCCAAGCTGTCAGGCGTCAAAACTCGCGTTGGACCTCCTCCTAATATTTCTGCCAAAGATTTCATACAGGAACATCTCAGCTCGAGAAATTGCCTCGCCGGGCCGATGGTTGATGCGGCTGGCCGAGTTATCTTTGAGGTTAAACGGGAATGGACGGATGCCTTGGCCCTCCTCAAAGACATAATGTCGCAGCGCATTTCCTTCGGGAAGCATGTCTCAGAAGCAGTTTCCCAAAGGTATCGGATTTATGAGGGCGAAGGGTTGAAGAAGCTCCTCAATGAAAGTGGGTTTAGGGAGTTTCTCTCTGAATATCTAACCCGAAGACTGCCCTGGTACAGATAAAGACTTGTCCGGGTATTGAGCAAGAGAGTCGGTTGTTTTGGACAGATAGTTAATGAAGTCTGGTAGCGCCGGATTCAAGAGGCGGTGAACTTTGGACAAGCTCAGAACACCTTCAAACGGAGTGGCTCAACACCTCCGGTGGTTTCGGCCGTATGGGTTGAGGTGACTGTTGGCGTTGATCAATCCTCAAGCTCTATCCTCGCCAGAGTGCTGTAGATCGGCCCCTTCGGTGTCAGAACGCTCTTCTTTAGCTCCACGGCAGAGACCGGAGTGGTGCCAAAATCAATGGAGCTGTTTTCCTTGATGAATTTTGCGAGCCTTTCCTTATTTTTAGCGGATCTCACCCTGGCAATGGTCAGGTGCGGGACGAAATCACCCTCCGCCCGGAATCCAATTTGTTGCAGTTCTCCCTCTATCCTTTTCTGGAGGGCGATGACCTCGTCCTCTCCTTTTTCCACCCCTGCCCAGATAACTCTGACATAATTTAGGTTCGGAAAGACTCCAATCTTTTTGACCTCTAAGTTAAACTTCTTCGTTCCGGCAACGGCCTTTTTGATGGCCCCGGTGATCTCCTCAATTTTTTTGTCCGGAATTTCTCCCAAGAACCTGAGCGTCACATGGATGTTTTGGGGTTCAACCAGCTTGAAATCGCCCCCTGTTTCCTTTAGCCGATTCTGGATTTCGGTTAGCTTCTGCCTTACCGATTCGCTTATGTCAATGGCGATGAAGGCACGTGGCATTTATCCAACCTGAAAATCTTGTTTCAATAACAAAGGTGTCGTCTAAATTAAAAAATTAAGCCCAGCCGGCACCTTGAGCCGGTTAATTTTAGCTGAAAGTAAAAAATGAAAAAAGAAAAAAAATGAATTTCACTGAACTTTCACTTCAACTCCTCGTTTTGTCTTCTCCACCTTTGGTATTTTTACCTCGAGGATGCCGTTATTGTAGGTGGCAGTTGCCTTCTCCGGGATCACTTTGCAGGGCAGCTGGAGATATCGGTAGAAGCCCTCGTAGTTCCTTTCCATCCGCTGGCCCGTCGCTGTTTCGGTTCTGGTTTCCTTTTTTCTCTGGACTTTGATTTCGAGGCTGTCATCGGTGACGTTTAGCTTGATGTCTTCCTTGTTCACCCCTGGCAGCTCTGCCCTGAGGGTGACGCTGTCCTCGTCTTCAAATAGGTCGATTAGCGGTTCCCTCCACCCCATCCCTGTCAGGCTCATCGGGGTGATGAACGATGGTCTGGAGAGCAAGTTTCCAAACATCCTGTTGATTTCCCTCTGCATTCTCTTCATCTCGTCGAAGACATCCATCCAGAACATGTTCACCACCTCCACTACTTTAGGTTTTTATTAACTATTTCAATTAGTTATTAAACAGTTAAAGTATTTAAATTTAACGGTCAAATATTTTTCAGGGCGAGAGCATGACGGAGATACTGATTCGCGCTATGAAGCAACCGGTAAAAAGCACACTTGATGGCGATTTGAAGTGGCTCTGCGAGTCTCTGGGTCTGCTCGGGGCGAGGGATAAGTCTGAGACAGCGTTGAAGATCTTCAAGGCCTTTTTGCTTGAATCGAGGAAGGGCCCAGTGACCATAGAGGAGATTTCAAACCACGTTAAGCTCAGCAGAACCGCGATTGTTCACCACCTGAACCGAATGAGAAAAGCGGGTGTAGTCATGAAGGAGGGAAACAGATGGGAGCTTCGCTCGCACTCCCTTCAAAAAATGGTGGATGAGGTGGAGCTGGATATCCAGAGAGCTTTGAAATCCATCCGGGAGATAGCTGAGGACATAGATGCCATGCTCAACCTTCCTGTTCGTCGATAATCAAGATTGGCAAGGTGTTTCAAACGGTTTATTTGCTTTCACTTCCAGGATGGAATGGTATGAAAGCCGTTTGCCTCCTCTCAGGTGGCCCGGATAGCGCCGTGGCAGCCGCTTTGGCGAAAAAGGAAGGATACGAGCTATATTGTTTGTCCTTTAATTACGGGCAGCTTGCCACCAAGGAGCTGGAGAGTGCCAAAAACATTGCCCGGGCCCTTGGAGCTAGGGAGCACCGCGTGGTGGATATTTCCTTTCTCAGGGATCTCTATGGTCCAGGAGCAACCGCTTTAACGGACAGCAGTATGCGCATGCCGGAGCAATTTGAACCGAGCATTATTGTTCCGTTTAGAAATGGTGTGATGCTGGCGATTGCAGCCGCATATGCTTCGTCCGTGGGCGCTGAGGCCATCTTTTACGGACCCCAGCTGGACGACGCCAAGTTTTACCCCGACTGTAGAAAGGAGTTTGTCTCCGCCATCTCGCGTGCTATATCGCTCGGTACCGAGTCGAAGCTTCAGGTAAGAAACCCGCTCGCCGACCTGAATAAAGCCGAGGTTCTGAAGTTGGCGGTTGAGCTTGGAGTTCCCCTAGAACAGACTTGGAGCTGCTACCGCGGGGGAGAGATTCACTGCGGACGGTGTGAGTCCTGCAGAAATAGAAAAAATGCCTTCAGGGCGGCGGGAATACCCGATCCCACGAAATATGCAGAGTGAGGTCCGCGTTATTTAAGTCTCCAGAGCGCCAGTCCGGTGGTCTGGTCGGGCTCCCGCTCAAGCTTTTCCCCGAGCAGCTCTAAGAAGTGAATCTCAGCCGCGAAGACGGTTGCACTGATGAGGTGGCCGGCATAGGTTCTACCTTTTGCATCAGAGAGGACAGCATGGAGATGTGCGAAGGGTTGGCCGTCCTTTGATGATATGTTTCCAAAGGAGTTGGCAATTTCCAGCGGCCTTTTCAATATAATTTTTTTATATTTTTGTTTTTCGTGATCGTAATAGGCGAGGACCGCGTCATCGACCGCGCCGATAACCGAGAAAACAGCCATTTTTATTTTTTTCTCCCTAACAAAGTCTAATATGGATTGGACAAGTTCGGAATGATGTTCGGCCCGACATAGAAATGCCCGACCAATGCGATATCGCGACGATCTCATCTTTTACCCCCTTAACAATATTACCGAAAGTTTAAGATGCTTCCTGATGTTCTGTGTTTAAATTAGTCAGACATAATTTTTTTAGGTGTAGGATGGTCTCAACCGCAGTCATCTCTGCTTCTGGGCTACAGGGGGCGAGGGAGGCTAAAGAGGCAATAAGGCTGGGAAGGAACGTGGTGTTTCTAGGTGGTGGACTTTCCCTGACCGAAGAGTTGGACCTTAAGTCTGCCGCTGCGGAAAGTGGTCTTTTATTTCTTGGACCAGCCTGTGGGACCACGATTTTGGATGGCCAGGGATTTGGTATCTGGAATAAGGTTCGGAACGGGCCCATCGGGATACTTGGAACATTTGGTAGCGGCATCCAGCAAGTCGCCTGCTTAGTTGAGGAGGTTGGGATTTCTCAGGCGCTCGACGTTGGCTTTCGGGATTTATCCCAGCGCATCAATGCACTTAGCACGCTTTCAGCTTTGAAATTTCTAAAAGAAGATCCAAATACCAAAGTTATCGTTATTCTTTCCCGGGAACCTGTCAGCAGCGTTCAGAGGCGCGTCTACGAGGCAGCGCTGGAGACAGGCAAGCCCACCGTCGTCTGTTTTTTAGGCAGCAAAATTGTCCAACCTAGATCCGGACTGGTTTTTACGGCCACTCTGGAAGAGGCCGCGTGGCAGGCCCTGAATCTGGTCAGCGGAGGTAAACCGGGCGATACAGTCCCTCGAATTCCAGAAAAATACAAAAAAATCGCTGAAGCCGAGCACAGCAGATTTGGCTACGGGCAGAGGTTCATCCGGGGTCTTTATTCAGGTGGAGCCCTATGTACCGAGACCATGGTGGTTGTCAAAAAATACTTTAACGCTGTTTATTCAAACATCCCTCTTGAACCCAAGTTAAGGCTCCCCGATCCTCGTTCTAGCAAGGGGCACGCCTTTGTGGATTTTGGGGCCGAACCATTTTCCACTGGACGCCACCCCGCGGTAGATCTCACCCTCCGTCTGGAGAGGCTGTTGAAGGAGGCTAAAGACTGGGAAACTGCTGTGATTTTGTTTGATGTTTTACTCGGCCACGGGGCACACCCCAACCCAGCAGCAGAGTTTGCAACAGCAGTTAGGGAGGCAAAAAGAATCGTGGAGGATTCTGGCGGTTATCTCAGCGCTCTGGCCACCGTCGTGGGTACTAAAGAGGATCCGCAGGGGTTGAAGAAGCAGGTGGAGCAGCTCGAGCAGGCGGGAGTTTTGGTGATGAATTCTAACGCTCAAGCCGCGAGGATGGCTGCTTTGATAGCCTCACACGGTAAGATTTGGAAGAATTTGTCCGGATGATTCAGGCCAAGAGGAAAGCCGCCTTAATCCCAGAGATGATCAGCTCTATGGCGAAGGCGGTCAGCAAAAGTCCGGTGACCCTTGAGATGATATCGGTGCCGGAAGTTCCGATGGCGCGGCTGATATGGCCGGAGAGCCAGAGTATGATCCAGCTTGCTGCTAGCGAGATCAACGCCGATATTGAAGTTATCAGATAACCGTACTGCTGAACAAAGATCATTGAGGTCACGATCACCCCGGGTCCGCTGAGCATCGGTGTCGCCAGCAGGGTGATGGCTGGGGGACTCTCGCCTTTCCCACTGATTGACAGCGACAGCATCAGTTCAATTCCAAGGATGGTCAGGACCAGACCGCCGGCGATGCTCAGAGAGGCAAAGTCAATCATGAAGACGTCGAGAAGAAACTGACCGAAAAAAAGAAAGGCAAAGAGCACAGCGCCGGCCGTGACTATCGCCTGCGTGGCAGCTGATACCTTCTGTTTTGGATTCATGTATTTTGTTACTGAGATGAATATAGGGATGCTGGAAAAGGGCCCCATAATAACGAAAAAGGTAAGCGCCGATTTTATTATCTCGTCCATCATGTAATCACCCATAAATTGATTTCGATGGTTAAAATATTGTTAGGAAAAAATACAACTTTCGCCAGGGGCACCGCATGAATCGAAAAATCCTCCAGCCCAACGGATCATGAGTTTTTTCACCATGCCGCTAGTTCTCCCAGTTGGCCACACCAGCCGACCGATATTTGGTTCATAGAATTCCAGCTGGTAACAAATCTATGGGGCAATGTCTGCTGGTCAGCTGTTGTGCCAGATAAATGTCAGTGCCTAGGTGAACCTTGCCCCGATGGTAGAGAATTTGGAGAGGTCATTTTTTTCTTTTTTTTAAAGCGTGTCCCAAATGTGCTGCGGGCGGCGTGGAACTGTTGTTAGCTTTAATCGCCATTGCCTGGCAGGTGGGGTCAGTTGTTCTCGAGAGATCTCTCAATCGTTTCGGAACCATTTCCTCGCTTCTCAGGTTGCTCTTTGCCGCCGAAATCGAGCTTTTACGGTCGCTCAGGGTGGAGTTAGAAGCACTTTCGGACGACGGGTACAGAACTGCGATACTTTTTCGGGTGGAGCAGAGGCTGAGGGAGCTGGGCGAATATGGTTAGGAGGCTAGGATTTGATTCCATTTTGGCGGCTCTTGACAGAATTATGGAATTGAGCCCAAATGATCTCGGAAAAGCCGCGAGGCTCTTGCGGAGGCTTGACTCGGATCTGGAAAGGTTGTTGGAGGCAGCAAAGATTGACGAGGGGCGCCGAAAGGGCCTGGTTAAGGGGGTGACTTTGGTGAGATCTGCATCGGCAAGCCTATTTTGTTCTTTAGGCAACGCCAGGCAGAAGGGACAGCTGAGTGGTGACTGGCTTCGCTTCGCTCAAAATGATTTTTTGGAGCTTAAGGAGGATTTAATGGCGCTCAGGGAGTTTTTGGTTGAAAACGCCGATTTTGTGAGACTGGCCTGTCTGCGGGACCAAATCGGTGGGCTGGCAGGCACTAATCCTGAGAAGCTTTTTGAGGAACTCCACGAGGCCGGAGTGCTTAGTGAACGGACCTGGGTTTTGCTGATCTCCTATCCAGGTTCTTGGAAGGAGTTGCTTAGAAATGAGGAGATTTCGAAGCAGATCTCACAACTTTCGGCTTGGCTTCTCGAGTTCCATGAGGTGAGAAAGCGAAGAACTTCCGAAGGAGGAATCGACCAGTGTTGAGGAGGATCAATGAGGCCGTGATTGCCGATCATGGAAGGAGAATTAGCAAGCTGTGCGACGATTTTGAGGTGTTAAATCAACGTCTGTTTCTTTTGGAGAGAAGACTCGCAACCGTCGAGAACAGCCTCGCTGAGTTGACGAGGCTCTGTCACAGACTCGATCTCGCCTTTTCTGATTTCAATGCAGACGATCGTTGAGCGGGAGTGGAGCGATGGGCTGTGACAGGAGCATAGTGACGGTGGGCACTGAGCGCGTGATGAAGTTCAAGTGCGGTGATTGCCGGGGCGGTGCGTCGGTCGAAAAATCACGTGCCTGTATGAGAGGAGTTCTTGAGGCGCTCATGGAGGAAAACAACGTCGACGTGGTAGTCCTTTCCGGAACATATGAGCGTGAGTACAGCGGGGCCGGGCTGCGGGCGCTCAAGGAAATCGCAGCCGTGCTGAGCGAGGTCCATGGATGGGCTCTGGCCAATCTTGTCTCAGGTGGTTGCAGACGATGCGAGGCTTCTCGCGAAATTCAGCTTAGAAGGGTGTTTGAGGAGCTTTCCGCCGATCCTGTTGCCGGCTATCGCAGGTTGCAGGAATTATTTCACACGATGAACGCGAAAAAGGAGCGCGGTGCCAAGAGTTGCCAAGCCTGTCGTTCGGAATTTATCAGGAAATCTCTGGAACCGCTTATGAGTTCTCTCGCTAGCTCGGCCCTTTTGAAGGCCGTGAAGACCGGTTTAAAGTATTCGGAAATTTTACAGCCCCTCATCAGACCATGTTTTCTGACTTCGCGCCTTCAGATGGAGCCGCCCATCGGGTGTGAGCTCATAGATTCTTATGAGATTGAAAGCGGCGAGGTGAAGATATATCGCCTCCCCGATCAGCTTCAGAACCTGTATTTTTTTATTCCGCCGGAGTACCGGCTGACGCATGACCAGATGAAGATTCTCCAGCATGCCCAGCAGGAGATCGTTGACAATCATCGTAACCTGGATTGCGACCTGATGCAGGCCCGTAAACAGATTGCGCGCCTTGGCGAGAGGTTGATGATCGAAAAGTCAGTGAAGGAAAAGATCCAGGTCTCGAGGGAAGAAATTAAAAAGTTGGTCTTGAGCCTATCTAGGTTCACCGCTGGAATGGGCCTGCTTGAATCCCTGCTTTCGGATCCAAAAATTCAGGACATCTATATTGACGCTCCAGTGGGAAGAACACCTGTACACCTGTTGCACCGCGACCATGACGAGTGCCTTACCAATGTCTTCCTCACTCCTGACGACGCTTCTTCGCTGATCTCACGGTTCCGAGCCTTCAGCGGCCGGCCATTTTCCGAAGCTGATCCGGTTCTGGACCTCAACTTGGGTGAGGTGAGGATAGCTGCAATCGGGCCGCCGCTCAGCCCCGGTGGCATAGCTTTTGCGCTTCGCCGGCACAAGCCCACCCCGTGGACGCTGCCGCAGTTCATCCAGGCAAAGTTTCTGAACCCTTATGCGGCAGGGCTGCTCAGCCTGCTGGTTGACTCGCAGGTCTCTCTGTTGATAGCCGGTAGCCGCGGGGCCGGTAAGACCTCGCTGCTGGGCGCGCTCATGTTGGAGATCCTTCCAAAGTTCAGGATCATAACCATAGAGGATACCCGCGAACTTATGGTGGAGAGGCTTCGCGAGCTTGGCTTCAAGATTCAGTCCCTGCAGGTGCAGTCATCAGTCTCAGGTGTGAAAAGCGAGCTTAGCGCTGAGGAAGCTCTCAGGGCAGCCCTTCGCCTTGGGGAATCGGTCTTGGTCATTGGTGAGGTTAGAGGCGAGGAGGCGCGTGTTCTCTATGAGGCGATGCGGGTGGGCGCTGCCGGCAACTCGGTGATGGGTACCATTCATGGAGCTACCGCTCAGGATGTTTTCGAACGGGTTGTCCATGATCTCAAGATAACGCCGAGTTCCTTCAAGGCCACCGAGGCGATAGCGGTGGTGGCTCCCATCCGAATGAGGGGAGGGGTTGCCAGAGCTAGACGGTTGGTGCAAATAGTTGAGGTCAGAAGGGACTGGCGTCACGACCCGACAGCCGAGGGAGGATTTGTACCTTTAATGTCCTTCGATTACTCTCGTGATTGCCTGAGGCCCACCCGGACCCTTGTCAGCGGAAGGTCGGAGCTGATTGCCAGAATTGCGAGGAAGTGGGGCCTGACGCCGCTTCAGGTGATGCGCAACTTGGAATTTCGTGTCAAGGTTGAAGGAGATCTGGTAAGCGAGGCGGCGATGGGAAGGCCGCAGCTGCTTGAGGCCCCATTTGTTCTCCGGGCCAATCTCGCTTGGCATTCTTTCTTTGAGGACCAGCTCAAGCACGGTGACGTAGACTATCGCCATCTTTACAAAAAATGGCGCGAGTGGTTGAACTCAGCTGCAGATCAAGCGGTGTGAAATCTTGCTGGAAAAAATTCTATCCTTGAAAAGCTGGCGTGATAAACATGAGGAGACAAAAGCCTTGGGTGAAGCCCCTGCCCTTGTCGGTTATCTCACCATGGCCCTGAAGATAGTGCCAAATCTCGAGCGTGCCTGTGTTTTTGCCTGTGAGCAGCTTGGAGGGCGGATGGGTCAAGAGCTGAGAAAGAAGATTTCCGAGTGCCACATGCGTTTACATACCAGTGCTGACGAGGTGCTGTTGAAGATCTCTCAGCGCTGGGAGAAGGTCTGCCCCGAACTCAGTCGGGCAATCTATCTCATCCGCAGCTCTGTGGGCGAGAAGTCTGGCCGGGAGATGACCCTGGATCGATCCCTTCAGCTGGTTCTCCAAGGGGCCAAGCAACGGGTGCGGGAATTCTCTTCAAACATAAGCCTGCCCACGCTGTTGATTTACAGCCTGGGTATCCTGCTCCCACTGGTTTTCGTGGTCATCCTACCTGTGCTTTCACTGATCGAGCTGCAGCTGGGTCTGGCCCAGATAGCCTTCATTTATTGTTTTTTGCTGCCGTTTCTGGTCTTCATCCTGAGCAACAATGTCCTTTCCAAGCGACCGGCCACCTATCACCCGCCAGATGTCCCGCTTGAATCGAACCGGTTATTTTCGGCTTTAAAGGCCCTTGTTATTTCGACACCGGCTCCAACCATTTGTTTTTATCTTGAGGCGCCCGCTGACTTCAAGGTCCTAGGGGTTCTCTGGGGAATTGCCCTCGGCCTTTCAGCGTTTTTATATTTTAGCTCCGTAGAGGCCTACCGTCACCGTGAGGAGATAGTTCAGATGGAGG
>JACIWF010000070.1 GCA_014361095.1 Hadesarchaea archaeon
GCGAAATCTAAAATGATGCGCCTCACGTCTTGGCGTTGGTAGTACACCGGTTTCCCCGACCCGTGTTCTGTCAATCTAGTTTTAAGCCTGTTTTTAGGAGGGGGGCCACCGAAAGTATTCGGTGGGCTCCACCAACCCCTTCATTTCCGCTGCGCAATTAAATTTAATAAGAAGGATGAAATTATGTTACATTATGAAAATAAATAATACCCAAAAAGAATTTGATATTGGCTGGGTTATCGGTTTTATTGAAAGCGAGGGCGTTTTTACGACAAATACGATAAAAATAAGGCGAAAAACAAAATCCGGGATTAAAAATTATCGATATCGCAACCCAGCATTTTATCTGGTCAGCCGGGATCGATCTGCACTGGAAATCGTCAAGGGGGTCTTGAAGGTAGGAAAGATAGACCGGCACGGAACAATTTTTCACTTGGGCGTTCGGCGCAAAGACGAATGTTTTCGTTTGGTAAAATTTTTAGAGGGACGGCTTAAGTCCTCTCTTCGCGCTCAGCAATTTGAGCAGTGGCAAAACTTGGTCTTGGAGTGGAAATCAAGGGTGCGAGGAGAAGGGGTTGAGGCCGGGGTCGAAAAGTTGGGTGGCTCACAAGCTTTTTGATATCAATGCACCCATTTTTCAAGGGAAACTGATGGATCCATTTGATATCGTCGTGCGAGGGACGGAGGAAGTAGTTACTGTTGATGAGTTACGCCAGCTTCTGGCCGCCAAAACATTTTCTGCTTACTGCGGTTACGAGCCCTCAGGCAAAATTCATTTCGGGCATGCGCTCACCGTTTCAAAGCTCGTCGACATTCAAAGAGCCGGGGGAAAAGTCACGGTGCTGTTGGCCGATTTGCATGCTTTTTTGAACCACAAGGGGAGTCTGGAGGAGATTCGAAGAGTGGCCGAGTACAACAAGCACTGTTTTATTGCACTTGGGCTGAATCCCCAGCAAACCAACTTCGTCCTTGGATCCAGCTTTCAATTAAAGCCAGAGTATGTGCTGGATGTGCTCAAAATGGCAACCAACACAACGATACTTCGAGCCCGCCGCGCCATGGCGGAAATAGCTCGCCAGATAAAAGACCCTGATGTTGCGCAGACAATATACCCCATCATGCAGTCGGTGGACATAGCTCATCTGGGCGTGGACATAGCGGTTGGCGGAATAGATCAGCGCAAGGTGCACATGGTAGCACGGGAAAGACTTCCGGAGCTAGGTTACAAGAAACCCGTCTGCATTCATTTACCGCTGCTTCATGGTTTGGATGGTACGGTAAAGATGTCGTCTAGCAAAGATAATTTTATCGCGGTCGATGATGACCCGGCAACCATCAGACAAAAGGTGATGAAGGCCTTCTGCCCCCCACGGATCTTGAAGGACAATCCAGTGGTCGAGTATGTCGAGTATTTCGTTTTGCCTGCGTTTGGTAAACTCAACATTGATAGGCCGGAGAAATATGGCGGCCCCATCGAGATAGAAAATGCAGCCGAGCTTCGAAAAATTTATGCTGAGGGCAAGCTTCATCCGGCGGACCTTAAAGCAGCATTAGCGGAGGCCCTCGTTAGAATTTTGGCCCCAGTCAGGGAATATTTTGAAAAGAACCCAGGCGCCAGGCTTGAACCTTGATTCTATTTTGTCGCCCCGGGCAAATTTCTCTTTTTAAGCAATGGGCCCGTAAGTAGATTGCGGGGGCAGGAGCTTGCGGTTTAGGCCGCGGTCTATTTCAATAACTTCAGGTAAGGGTGGAACCGGGAAGACAACACTAACGGCCAACCTCGGTGTTGCTTTGGGTGCTCTTGGTAAGGATACAACGATTTTGGATGGAGACCTCGCCATGGCCAACTTAGCGATAGTGCTAGGAATGCACAAATGCGAACTTTCGTTTTTGGATGCTTTGAAAGGTGAGGCCGAGGTCAAGGACGTGATTTACAGAAATTATGGGATAAAAGTGGTGCCGATGGGATTCCGGTTTGAGGACGCCCATGAGGTTCTCACCAAGGTTAAGCGTGAGCGTGTAGAGGAAGCCATAAAAGAGCTGTTGAAACAAACGGAGTTTCTCCTTATCGACGGGGCGGCAGGAATTCAGGATGCCACGATTATTTCGATTGCAGCTGCAAGGGAGATGATACCGGTCTGCAACCCCACCTATACCAGTTTGGTCGATGCATACAAGATAGTTAGAATGGCCAATGTTCTGGGTTCTTGGACCCGTGGCGTGGTGGTGAATCGTACCGGGCGGGGTGCCGATCTCTCCGCGGATGAGGTTGAAGCCTTTATGAGCCGTGCGCTTGGCAGCATGCCTATTTTATCTGAGATACCTGAGGACACTAAGGTTCAGGAGGCGGAGCTCGCCGGGGTCCCAGTTGTGGTCTACGAGCCCGATTGTGAAGCTTCGATAGCGATTGGAAAATTGGCCAAGCTTGTGGCAGGGGAGGCAAACTTGCCGTATGTACCGTATGAAGAACGTGCCGTAGCTGAGACCACATCTAGACTAGTCCGGGCATTGACCGGTCGCAGCATTTGACGATGTTTTAGGGCACTAGGCTGGTGAGAAGGAGCACTGCAGCTATAAAGACTACCGCGGCGACGAGAAACCCGATCGTGATACCATATCTGGGTAAGGTAAGATAAAGCGAGATGGCGAAGAAGACATTTGACACCATGGCCAAAACCACACCCCGCGTCAGTTCGGCAGCAGAATTGAGGCCCCGATGTAAATACTCTAAAAAGATAACTGCGGCCGTTCGGATGGGTGCTCCGGCGAGGATGCCACCAGCGGTTGGTCCCAAAAGGGAAGCCACGAGTAAGGCCCCGGCCACCAAGATTCCACCGACCACGAAGTCGAACAATACGTGCCTTATGTTTAACTTCATTTTCAAAACCTCCCAGTAAATTTCAATAGCTGTTTTTAAGCTTCTTCTTGAAGAACACTTTGACCACCTTTTTTATCTTCATCCAGCGCTTTCAGTATTGTGGTCAGACTTTCCATAATTGTTCCAACCTATAACGAGGCAGAAAATTTAGAAAGGCTGGTCGATGGCATTTTTAAAACCCTTCGGAGCTCTAATTTCGAATTGATCATTGTTGACGATAACAGCCCGGATGGCACGGGAAAATTGGCGGATGAGCTGGCCTCAAAGAACCGAAATATAATTGTGGTTCATAGGCCGGGAAAACTGGGCCTTGGAACAGCCATACTTGATGGCGTTGCCGTTTCTCGTGGGGAAATTATCGGCGTTATCGACGCGGATTTGCAGCATCCTCCAGAAGTTTTGAAGACCATGTTGGAGCGAGCCGAGGAGGGCGCTGACATAGTCGTGGCATCGCGATATGTTGATGGCGGAAGGGTTGAGGGCTGGTCGTGGCTAAGAAAAATAATTTCAAAAGGCGCGCTTTGGTTATCTCACCTTTTTCTGCCGCAAACAAAAAACGTTAAGGACACGCTCTCCGGCTATTTTCTCTTTAAAAAAGATGTGATCAAAGATGCCACGATTGATGTTAAGGAGTTCAAGCTGCTCATCGAAATTCTGGCTAAAGGCAGGTATGAGAAAGTTGTTGAGGTCCCGTACACCTTCAGGGCCCGTATTGCAGGTAAGAGTAAATTGGGTACTAAGCAAATATTTAGCTATGTAAAACAGTTGCTCCGGCTTTCAGATTACAGGATACTAAAATTCATGACCGTCGGAGTTTCGGGAATAGTTGTTAACAATGGAATACTCTGGTTGTTAGTTTCCCTGGCAATCATGTCCCCGTTTTTTGCCGAAATATTTTCCATTGAGTCATCTATCCTCAGCAACTTTGCCTTGAACAACTTCTGGACATTCAGGGGCAGAAAATCGGGAGGAATTATTTATCGGTTGCTGAAGTATCACGGGTCCGTATTGGTGGGCGCGGTTGTCAACTATTTGGTCTTTGTCCTGTTGTTGGCCGCTGGCTTGCATTTTCTGGTGGCGAACACCATCGGCATCTTGATCGGTTTTGTTTTCAACTATCTCCTGAGCGAGACCTTTGTCTGGAGATGGGTATGAGGTGAAACGTTGCGGCTGGTAAAAATAGATCAGGTGGACGAAAGGCACGCCATCTGTGTGGTGGTTGCTGTTTTTTTAGTAGTGGTTTTTGCCTTTTTTTGCTTTGATTTGGCTGCGAGGATGCAAGGTACTTCCGGTTATGTTGCAGATGAAACTTGGTACGTCATCTCTTCCAGAAACGTCTTAAGGGACGTTTTCGGAGTTCAGCCGAGTTACGTGGATTCAGAGGGCAGACACAATTACACGGTTTTTTTCAGGTCGTTTTCAGCTTTAAAAGAGGACAACGAAAGGTTCAGAGATTTTATTAGGGTCAGATTCAACGGTGTCGTGACTAAAGATTATGAAAAAGTGGCTGCCCTCTCCGTGGCCACAGTAGAAGAAATTGATCGTGATGCTATTTCTGAGATTTTCCCACAGGTCAAATTAATCCAAAGCGGATATTGGTATCCAGATGTTTCCGGCGCCGATACTTACATGAATGCCGAACACCCGCCACTAGCAAAGTACTTGATTGGAATTTCAATGCTTTTGCTGGGGGATCAGCCAATCTCGTGGAGGCTTCCAGGGATAGTTGCTGGTGCCTTGGCTCTCCTCGTGACTTATTTCTTCACCGCCAAGTTATTGAACAATGAGGTAGCCGCGCTGCTGGTTTTTCCGCTGGCTCTAACCGATCCCATTTTAAGGGCAATGTCCTCCGTCGCCATGCTTGACATCTATGTAGCATTCTTCCTCGCTCTTTCACTATGGTTCGCGTTAAGGAGAAGTTATCTGCTGTCGGCGGTTTTCATCGGGCTGGCCTCAACTTCAAAGTTCACCGGTCTGTTTTCAGTTGCAGCACTTTTTTTGTTGATGCTTGTTCGAAAGGCCGGCGTCAAAAAAACGATCCTTTATCCTTTCGTGGTTCCATTTTTAATTTGGTTTGGTTTCAACTTACCTTTAATAGTTAAGTGGGGCTTTCAGGGGTGGATTGGGGAGATTCAAACCGGCCTACGCTGGTTTTTGACATCCAGGCCACCGGGGCCAGCAGTTTCTGATCCTTGGGGCTGGTTTGTGAATCAGAGCCCGTTCACGCTGAATCTCAATCCCGATGTCGCCGCTTCTGTCAATCCAGCAGTTTACCTTTTAGCCTTAGTTTCGTTAATACTTACACCGTACATTGCTTACAAGTTTAACCGCGATTCCATAATTCCTGCTTTATGGTTTCTCCTTACCTTTCTCGGTTATATTTTAGTTTACATCCTTGGAAACAGAACCATGTACAGTTTTTATGCAGTGACTCTGTCAGTGATGGCTTATGCATTGGCGACGGTTTTCCTGTTTTATTTTTTGACTTTCTTAGAGAGCCGCTCCAAATAATTTTTTATCCTTTTCGCCTTTATGCGAAAGTTAAGCCTTAGTTTTTCCCTTTAAAAATGGCTAGATCGGTGTTTTGATTGGGTAATGCACATGTGGTGTGGCGGAAGTTCAAATTGGAAGAAGTCGCTATTTCTAGCGATAGCGATATTTTTGGTTATTGCTTTGGTTCTTGCTCCAATGGCTTCCGCCGCCAAAGATTCAGATGATTCAAAGAAAGATCGCAGTAAAGATAAGGAAAATGATGAAGCCAAGGAAAAAAAGGACAAGAAAGATGATAGAGATAATAATGGTGCAGAGAATGTTGCACCTATCGACAACGTAACCGATAATAATTTGGAGCATGATTTTCCGGAGGAATCAGACAACGATATTTTGAACTTGATTGATAACTCAAT
>JACIWF010000071.1 GCA_014361095.1 Hadesarchaea archaeon
AAAAGCTGGGTGTACCGGTCCTTCTTCCTCTATGGTTTCTTCGCCGGCCAATGGATACTGATGGCTTTTTTCCACAGAAACGCGCCCACCGCCGAGCTGTCAACTGACTTCATCACCGTCGGCGCCATTTTCGGTTATACTTTTCCAGCCTTCTTGCTGATCACTTTTCTCATGTTCAAAAAGCAAACTCTGAGAAATTTGTTGGTGTTAATCCCTGCCTTGATCATGGGGGTCATTACTCTCTTCGCTTTTCCCTTTAGGGTCTTCTGGACCGAATTTGGCTGGAGCTACGGCTATGCCTACACCTGGTACTTCACCGCATTCGTCATCTTAAACTTAGCCTACATCGCAGCTAACTTGGTCGTGGGAATTAACCTAGTCAGAAGCGCTGCAACGGAACTGTTGAGGAAAAAATTTAAGCTTCTGCTGATCAGCTACTTTCTCTTTTATGTGGTGGCGATCTCGATTACCAACATGCTTCTCGTATATTACATCAACTATCCCCCTTTCGGTGGAATCATAAGCACCCTTGCCTTCTTAGCCATCGCGTGGGCCATCTCTCTTAAATTTGAACCGGGCGGTGGGGAAAAATCCCTACCTGCGCCTAGCGAAGGGAAGAAGCTATGACAAGACAGCTCCATAGCCAATTGCCAACGATCGATGACTGGCCGGAGGGAATGATGTGGATAAACCCACATCGGATTTGCCATCAGTATCAGCGCTGATAAAATTTCTGCATGAGCTGTTGCTGTCCCTGCCCGGCAAGGAGCTGGGGGAGAACGTCATCGAGTTCCAGAAATTTGTCAAAAACGTGAATCTCGGGGACATCATCTATCTCGACGAAAAAGGCAACGTCTCATTGAAACCATCCACCTTGCCCTCGTTAAATTTACCCGAAACCGTGAGAAAAATTCTCGTCTACCTCGGTAACCAGATGGAACCCAACCTTTCCGACCCCTATTGTGAGCTATTCATCGAAACCTATCTTGAATTCAGATCAAGTTCACCGCCCGCAGCGGACATTTGGCTGAAACAGATGCTGCGTGACCACGGTGGGCTCCTCTTCGCTTACGGCATTATCGATAAGCTTCCGAAAAACGCGAAGCTACCTCCAATTTTCCAGCTCCTGAAACCGGGAGCGACCCATCTCCTGATGGAGGAGAAGCCTGAACAAGGCTACTCGATGGTCCGGGAGGCAATGAAATATGGATTCAAGGCATTTTGCATAAGCAAGCTTGAGCCGAATAAGGTGAGACAGAGATATGGAGTGAAAAATGCCAACATCATCTGGCTAACCTTCAACAAAACTAAGGAAAAATCCATGCCACCTGACGATTTAAACGGGCTGAAGTTCTTGGCCTCAAAAATTGACCCAGGATCGATATTGCTGTTCGACTGTTTCAACGAAATAAAACTTGTCAACGGTTTCAAAGCCGCTCTTGAATTCTTCAGGGAGCTAAAAGACCTCTGCGCCAACAAGAGGCTGGTCCTGTTAATTTCAGCAAACCCAAAAAAGCTTGATGAAAAACAAGTTCTCGCGCTTGAGCGTATGATGGGAGGTCTCGAAAAATGAATCTCCTAGAAATCTCCGCATCGTTCCTCGGCGTTGCTATCTTAATTCTGGTACTAATCTTTGTAATCTACTCCATTGAAAACATGAGGAGATCCGGATTTTCCGCTGCTTTAATATTGATCGCCGTGGGAGCGATCTGTTTCTTGCTCTCGATAGCATCCATGGCTGCAGTCATCTTTTTCAATCCCGACCACGGCCTAGCCTACGCAGCGGCGTTCCTTTGGGTGACTGGGGCGGCTTTAACTTTGATGGGTCAAATTTTGAGAATCAATTCATTTAAAAGGATCTATGGGTCTCTGCGGAGTGCGGTGAGTCTCTCAAGCTCCAAGTATTCTTTAGCTGGAACTGTTTTACTAATCGTGGGGGCACCCGTCTATCTGTTCTTCTTCTTTCAAACGATTGCTGAGGGGTTTAACTGGTACAGTGTGGGAAGCGAGGCCATCTGGATATTCGTCTTTGCTTGTTTAACAATCGCGGAAAGGAAACTCTTCCTGGTCTCAAGTGTCCCCCCTATGAAAGTGCTGGAAACGAAAATGATCCAGAACGATGTCCAGACTCTAGTTGCCTATTCAAGCCTAACCAACAGATTTCTGGCTCATGTTGTGCCTGTCATTGGCGTCTCGGGGGTTGAAGATGCCCTGTCCCTGTGCGTTGAGGAACACCCAATACTATTTGGGGAGAAAATTCTCAGGGATGGGTCGCTCGACATCGATCAGCTAATAAAGAACAGCAAAAGGATTCACGAGAGTGAGAGAACCAATGAAATTTTCAGCGCCTTTTCCGACTTAAACTCCACAATAATAGACCTCTACGCTGCGCTCACCTCGCCGACCCAAGCAATCAGCATGGTGGGTACCGAGGCAGAACTCTACCAGGATGATGTAGCCCTCTGGAAGGTCGGGGTTCCGCTGGGCAAATACATCGAGGCCGTTTACGAAAGGGACCTAGTTATCGGGTTGCCTGAAGGAGTCGCAGATGCCGCCAAGACCAGCAACTTTGCCTACATCCTGTTCAAACGCTATCTGGAACCGTTGCTGAACAAATGCAAGAAGATGTCTAAAATCGGCGTAAAAAAAGAGCTGGGTGAGATGGCAGACAAGAGCCCGGTCCTCAGCAGAGTTATACTTTCTGATGATGGGAAGTTCGACCTGAGTAACCTTTATGGATATCTATCCAAAACGAAGTTCAAAGAGGGTATGCGAGAGCTCGTGGAAGCATTCTCCATCATCGCCAACGTCTGCTATGGTGCCGTTAAAAGCGATCTGGGCATGAAAAAGGCCTCGGAAATTGCCTCGGAGATGTTTTCCGAACTGCTGCGCAAGTACGGCGGGTTCCTGCAGCACTATGGAATCATCGAGGCTATTCCTGAAGGTGTTCAAATCTCGGGCACCTATCTCCCACTGATAGCGGGGAAGAGCTACCTTGTGGAGGGAAGGAGTCCAAAACATGCCTTCAGGATGTTCGCCGATTTGGTGCGTTTCGGCAACCCGGGCCTTATCATAACTACCTCGCACCCGGCCCACGTCAGGAGAGAGCACAACATTCCGGAACGCATCACCATCCTCTGGCTCTCCAAAGTTGAGGTTGACTACGCGATCTCCCCATCCAACCTCGGAATCATACGGGATCGCATCTCGGCATTCGTCTCGAAAAAGGAAAACTCGGTCGTCATGCTTGAGGGTCTGGAATATCTGATTACCACCAACGGATTCGACCTGACCCTGAAGTTGATGCACGATGTCCGGGAAATTGTGGTGGTCAATCGCGCTAGGCTCATCGTCCCGGTGGCGCCGCTGGCCCTTGAACCAAAACAACTTGAAATGATGAGACGCTTCATGGAAGTGATCCAGACAGAGGAGGAAACCTGATGAGTTTTTCAAACGAGTCAGATAGCAAGACCCTGTTAGATTCAAAAAATGGAGCGTTTATCGCGATAACCGATCAAACAAAAAACAAGGGGGTGAACAGCTATGGTAATCTCTAAAAACTCGGCCACAATTCCGCTCGACAAAAAGGTGCTCCTGATCAACGAGCTTTTGGTCAACGAATGCTCGCTGCTCTTATACAGTCCGGGTGTGAATGTCTGGCAATCCTTCGGCTCCTTCATCGACAGCGGCCTAGCCAGCGGCGAGACCTGCCTCTACGCGTACGATGAGTCGAGCAACAAGCTGCAGCTGGAGACGATATTCGGCGAGGCCCTGGCCAGCGGCAGACTGTTAAAGTTCCCACTGGGCAGGGGATATCTTCCCAAGGAAATCGAGGAACTGGGTGAAAAGCTTAAGGAGCTGTGCGCCAAAGCCCGCTCCGAAAAGTGCCCCGCCAGAATCCTGGTCGACTTCGGGGGTCTCCTCACCAGACACAGCTTCGGCAAAGCTGTATCTTTTCTGAAGGAACTGATGGCTAGAAAAGATGAGTCATTCGCACTGCCCCAGGAGAGGAAAAAACAGCCGATCTTACGCACGGCGATAGTGGCGTTCAACCTAGAGTCCTTAAACGAGGAGGAGATCAGGACGCTGCTGGAAATTAGCCGGAATGTGTTGCTCTCTACGGTCGATGGAACTACTACCCTAGCGCTTAACTTCAGATCCCGTCGAGAGGTCCCTGAGCTTGAGCTGGCCCCGAAGGAATCCTTGGAGCACTTCGTCAAAAGGCATCTGGAAACCATTGTGCTCTCCATGCTGAGCGAGCGCCCGATGTGCGGCTATGATGTCATCAAGACGATCTACCAGCGCTACTACACCTCGCTCAGTCAGGGTACCGTCTACTCCCTTCTCTATTCACTCGAGGCCCGGGGGCTTGTCACCCTGATGAAGGGAGAATCAATGCGGGCCAAGCTTTATGTCCTGACCGAACAGGGGCGGGCACTGGCGGAAAGCCGGATAAACGACTTTATCGCCGCACAGAGATATCTGCTTGAGTCCATCCAGAGGACCTAAGCGCTATCAGCCCGATCACTAACCGACATGAGGAAGTCAATAATGCTCTTCATGGTGCTGACGCGAGACCTCAGCATTTGGCCTATCTTTTTCCTCATCTCTTTGACCGGCCTGTAGACTTTGACCTTGTTACCCTGATCACACCTCACTAGGCCCCTCCTCTCCAAATCATGCAGCAGGGGGTAAATCGTCCCCGGGCTGAGCAGCAGACCGAATTTTGCGTGAACTGTCTTGATGATGTCGGTGCCGCACATCGGTTTCTCCAGCAGCAACGCCAAGATGATGGACTCCAGCTCGCTCTTAACAAGGCGGCCGTAAGAGCCCTCTTTATCCAAGATCATCGCCTCAGGGTTGTCGGAGACCACAGGATCACATGAATTACTGCGCCTTCGGATATATCAATTTTTGTGTCGAAATTAGATAGATTTTCCATAAGAAAACCCATTTTTTTAAGGCCCAGTTCTCGCTCTCTGGGTGCAGCGAGTGGGTACAAGGGATAGCGTTGAAATCTGGGAAAAAACCCTGGCAGCGCTGAGATCGATCGCGACCTGTAAAGATAAACTCGATGAAGCTGAAAAGATGGTAAATCACCTGACCGCCGAAATTGCCGAATCATCGAGGCGAGGAATATTGAATAACCCGGCTGATGTTTACGACCAGTTGTGTACATTGGCAAGGCTGAGCACAACCATCGGGGACCTTCGCAGGGGCCTGGGAGAGTTGGAAAGTCTGGAGAAGAAACTACATGCGATACAAAAAAGGATTGAGATGGACTTCATGATCATGGAGCAGATCAGGGAACAATTGAAGAAAAAATTTAAAATCATTGCTGATAAAAGCTCTGAAATAAAATAATTTCGAAAAACAAATGCCAACTGTCATTTTTTTATAGAGGCCCCAACGACTAACAATTGGATGTGTTCTGACGACACATCCGGGAGGAGGGCAAAATTAGCGGAGGTTAACTCCGGCAGGCGCAAACGGGATTTAATCTCCACATACGTAGATATTTTAAACGCTATAGGAAATGGGGCAAAAAAAAGCCACATTGTTTACAAGGCCAACCTAAACTTCACCAGGTGCCAAAGATATTTGAATGATTTACTCAATATGGGGCTGATAAAAATTGAAACTACACCTCACCTCAAATGGACAATTACTGAGAAAGGGAGGTATTTCCTTCA
>JACIWF010000072.1 GCA_014361095.1 Hadesarchaea archaeon
GATTCGCGGCATGGCCTTCGTGCTGCCGAGGCGGCAGCGAGGGGCTTTTCTTCTGGGCCCAACGCTGCGCTTGCAGGGAGTTTACACGCCCGAGGATGCCAGGGCCTCGATGGCGCTGAACTGTCTGGAGTACATCAAGGCCGGAGTCATCGGCTTCTGTGATTGGGGGATAAACCTGAGGTACAAGATCGATGGTCTGGCCGAGGTGGTGCGCGACTCGGGGATAAGGGGGGTGCTCGGCAAATCGGTCATGGAATTTCCCGATTACGGTTCCTGTAAAAATGTAATTGACCAGGGGCTGATTGAGGACAAGGATGAGTGCATCAGGGACACGATAAGGGCGATAAAGAAGTGGCACGGCAAGGCCGATGGGAGAATTCAGGTCTGGTTCGGCCCCAGAAGCGTGGGCGCCCTTTCGGTGGAGACCTACAAGGAGATCGCCCGGTTGGTCAAACAATATAAGGTCGGCATCACCTTTCATCTGGCCGAGCTGGGAGAGCTGGACACCGGCTTCATCTGGAACACCTATGGCATGTCTCCGGTGGAATTCATGAAATCGGTTGGCTGGGTAGGGCCGAACGTGAGCTTCAACCACTGTCTCTACCTCACCGGGATTGACTACAAGATCCTGATGGAGACGGGGACCAATGTTGTCCACTGTCCCGGAACCGGGTTTGACACCAGGGTGCAGGACATGCTCCAGATGGGGATCAACGTGGCCCTTGGTTGTGATGGCGGACATGAAACCAATGACATCTTTCTGGCAATGAAGCTGGAAAAGGTGCTGCAGAACAGGGTGCCGAGGCGTGATTTGACCATCCTCTACCCGGAGAAGCTGATCGAGATGGCCACGATTAATGGCGCCAGGGCCCTGATGTGGGACAAGGAAACGGGATCTATCGAGAAGGGCAAAAGGGCGGACATGATCCTCGTGGACCTCCACAGACCTTCGCTGGCACCGATGCTGAACCCCGTCAACGACATTCCCGCCCGCGTCCTCGGCAGTGATGTTGATACCGTCATCGTCAACGGCAAGATACTGATGGAGAACCGGGTCGTGAAGACAATGGATGAGGACAGGGTCATCGAGGAGGCGAGGAGGCGGGCCGAGGAAGTCAGGGAAAGAGCAGGATATGAAATCGAGTGGCACTGGCCCCAGATCTGAGCGTTTGGTGAGTTTAGAAAATTTTGTTGGCAGCTGCCCGATGACCAGACCAGCCAGCCGTGGTAATATTAGGAGTATTTAAAAGATTTGACTTCGAAAGGATATGGAGCTGAAAAATTATGAGGGACGTTGCCATTATCGGGGCCGGGATGACCAAGTTCGGCCGGTCGCCCGGAGATCTGATGGACATTCTGGCCGAAGCCTCGTTGCGCGCGATAGAGCACGCCAACGTGGGAAAGGAGGAATTTGACGCCCTGTATGTTTCGAACATGATGGCAGGAGAGACCGCCCACCAGACCGCGGTGGCCAGTTCCCTGGCGGACAGAATTGCCTTGGTTCCAGCCGCCGCCGACAGGGTCGAGAACGGACCGGCTTCGGGAGGCTCCGCGCTCAAGAACGCCTTCCTGGCGGTCGCTTCCGGTTGCTATGACCTGGTTCTGGTCACCGGTGGCGAGAAGATGACCACGGCCGATACCGACATCATAACCGATCTCGTGGCGACGATGACCCATCCGACGGCCGAGTACATCCACGGGGTCACCCTGCCCGCGATGGGGGGCATGCTCACCCGCCTGTACATGGAGCGCTACGGGTTGACGGAGAGGCATTTGGCGATGGTGGCGGTGAAGAACCACGCTAACGGTCTAAAGAATCCCTATGCCCACATCCAGCGGGCCTGCACCATCGAGGGAGCCATGAGCTCCGGAGTTATCGCCGACCCGCTGCGCCTCTACTACGTTTGTCCGATCAGCGATGGCGCGGCATCTTTGGTGCTGTGCCCGCTTGATAAGGCCAAGAAGTACACGGATAAGCCGGTCAGGATTGCCGGGGTGGGTCAGGCCACCGATGTTCAGGCGCTGCAGGAGAGGGAGGACCCCACGGTGCTGAAATCGGTTAAGATAGCCGCGCAGAAGGCCTTCAAGATGGCCGGAGTTACCCCTGATGATATCGATGTCGCCGAGCTGCACGATGCCTTTGAGATCCTGGAGATAGCGGAGAGCGAGGACATCGGATTTTTTGAGAAGGGCAAGGGACACCTGGCTGTGGAGAAGGGAGTGACCGCGCTTGATGGTGAGCTGCCGATCAACCCTTCAGGGGGCCTGAAGGCCCGCGGCCACCCCGTCGGTGCCACCGGTGTTGCCCAGGCGGTTGAGCTGTTCTGGCAGCTGCGGGGCGAGGCCGGCGAGAGACAGGTCAAGGAGCCAAAGAGGGCTCTGTCTTGCAACTTCGGCGGCTTCGGGAACAACACCGTGATCCATATCTTTGAGAGGGGGTGGTGATGGTGGAGCAAAAGTTCGTCGGCTACAAGTGTCGCTCCTGCGGCCGGGTGATGAACCCAAAGCACGACCGCTGCCTCAGCTGCAAGGGCAGGGACTTTGACGAGGTTGAATTGCCTAAGGTCGGGAAGCTGGTCACCTACACCAAGCTCTACGCCCTGCCACAGGGGATCGAGATGCCGCCGCTGACGCTCGGCATCGTCGACTTCGGCGTCGTCAGGGTGCTCGGCCAGCTGGCCACCGACGAGCCCAGGATAGGAATGTCGCTGAGGCCCGTTTGGGGAAAGATCAGAAGGCTGAATGACAAAGATATTTATGGATTCAGGTTTGAACCTGTAAGCTGAGAATCGAGCCAAAAAAGGAGGGAATGAGAATGGAGTACGACTGGAGCAAGGTGATGAAGCCCTACCCACCGCGGAGAATAATCCTGCCCAACGGTGACGAGATGATAGTGAAGAGCATGGAGAAAAGCGAGATCGAGGAGGTCTGCGACGCCCTGATCCCGAACCTCAAGATTCACAAGGACTGGTTTGATCTGGTGACCGCGGAGCTGATAACGGAGTTCTATCTCTGGCGCGAGAACAGGCCCATGTGGGGGCTGCCGGCGGAGAGCCATTTCAACCTTGTCGGCAGAGTCAACGGTGAGGTGGTCGGGGTTACCAACGGTGCCTTGAGGGACCCCAAGACCGGCTGCAGCCTGCACACGACGACACTGAGGCGGGGACTGCAGATCGGTGCCTATCTCTGGCCCTGCAAGCTTGAGATGTACTTTGATGTCCTGGGCGTCGATGTCGTGGAGGCAAGCGCCGAGAGCTTGATCGGTGGGCGCAAGCTGTTTCAGGCCTACGGTTTCACCGCGCATCCCGACAAGAAGAGCCACTTTGGAACGATGTTGCAGACGATGACGAAACAGCAGTGGGACAGGATAAAGGCCGGTAAGCTGGTCGGCGAGAGAATTTAAAGCTCGCAGCCGTTCAAATCAGGCGGGCCGGGATAGGTCCGCCGTTATTAATTTTTACTTTATGACCAAAATTTTGAGTCGGTTGATCTTATTCCGCCGGACACTTTCGCACATCTTCTGGGGAGTTAATGTTGGTGAAGGAGACTAGATCCGGGTCGATTTTTTTCAGCTCCTCTGGTGTTACGTAGACGACATCGTTTAGAAAATTGACCACATCGCCCAGCTTGGTTTTTCCCTTATGTTTTGCCTTCACGGTTGCCTCGAGCAGTTTCTTGGTCCGGTAAACCGCCTGGAGGGGTTCTATAAATCCATTGGGCCACCTGAGTATGGCTCCATCATGGCCCCTGGCGCGGTCATGCAAAAAGACAATAACCTCTGGCTTGATCCAGGGACAATCGCAGGCAAGAACGGCGACATAATCGGAGGTTATTTCGGGCAGCGCGGAAATCAGGCCAACCATCGGGCCTTCCTCGCGACCCTTGTCCACAATTACCTTGGCCTCCGGAAACATCTGTTTGAGTTCCTCCCGGTACCGTTTGCAGGAAATGATTATCTCAGCTGAAAGTTCCTTTACTCCCAGGAAGACGCGTTTGATCATGGGTTGACCCGAGACGACATAGAAGGCCTTCCGGCAGCCCATCCTCCTGCTGTCTCCACCGGCCAGAATCAGAATGGCAAATTCTTCTTTTGATGTTCGCTGGCGGTTCATGCCGACCTCTTAGATATTCGGGAGTTTTGTTTATGAGTTTAACCGTTTTCTTAGTTTTTGGCCGGCACCGCAGCTTAAACGAGATCACCCGGAATATCATCAAAACTCTTTTAAAGGTCATTTCTTAGGGTAATAGGAACCACATCAGGGTGACACGTTTGGAAGACATCGAGAAAAAGATCGACGAGGCCAACCGGCTGTGCGTGGAGAGAATTATGGAATCACACCCGGTCTTGGTCGATATAGATCACGCCATAAATGTAATCCCCCGGATGGAGGAGCGCATGATTTTGCACAGCGGCCCCCCACTTCAAAAGGGCTGGGATGAAATGGTTGGACCCATGAAGGGGGCCGTGATTGGGGCCATGATTTACGAGGGATGGGCGAAGTCGGAGGCTGAAGCGGTCGAGCTCATCAGGAGAGGTGAAGTAAAGTTCGATTCCACCGCCAACCATGATGCGGCGGCCCCGATGGCAGGGATAGTGACACCATCGATGCCCGCCTTTGTGGTCAAGAACAAGACCTACGGTAATTTCGCCTACTGCAACGTCAACGAGGGCCTGGGCAAGGCCTTGAGGTTCGGGGCTAACGACGAGCAGGTGATAGCCCGGCTTCACTGGATAGAGAAGACACTGATGCCAGCGCTGAAGACGGTGCTAAGGGAGGGCGAGATCGATCTCAAGGAGTTGATCGAGGCCTCATTGCACCGGGGAGATGAGTGCCACAACAGGAATAAGACGGTTTCCCTGCTCTTTTTGAGCGAAATTTTGCCCAGGCTAATCCGTTCCGATTTGGACAGAAATCAGGTTGCGGAGGTGGTCGATTTCATCCGGGGCAACCCTCACTTTTTCCTAAACCTCTCCATACCTTCGAGCAAGTCATCTCTTGATGCGGCCAACAACATCGAATACAGCACCGTGGTGACCGGGCTGTGCACCAATGGCGTCAACTTCGGCCTGAGGGTCAGCGGCATTGGCGACAGGTGGGTCACCGCGCCCTCCATCCACGCCAAGGGAAAGTACTTCAAGGGTTTTAAGGAGGGAGACGACGCCCCGGTGCTGGGTGATTCCTATTATTCCGAGCCCGCGGGCATCGGCGGCTTTGCCATGGCAGCCGCCCCGGCGATAGTCAGCTTTATCGGCGGGGAACCGGACCTGGGAATTAAGACCACGCTGGAGATGTACCAGATCACGGTCACCGAGCACAGGTACTACAAGATTGCCAACTTGGGATATCGCGGCACCCCGCTGGGAATCGATATCCGGAAGGTGCTGAGGACGGGAATCTTACCCGTGATCAACACCGGAATGGCGCACAAGGATCCAGGAGTTGGTCAGGTTGGAGCCGGCATTATCAGGGTCCCGATGGAGCTCTTCAGGAAGGCACAGATAGAATTCGAAAATAAATATGGGATTAAAATCGTGTGAAAATTCATTGCGGACAAATCACATTGAATTTTGAAAATGTATATA
>JACIWF010000073.1 GCA_014361095.1 Hadesarchaea archaeon
CTATGTCTCCGACCCCTTTTTCGGTTTCATTCTCCCAAGCCAGCACGAACTCTAGCATGTTTTGATTTCTCCTAATCCTCGGGCTTTCTATCTCCGGATTGATGTTACCGTTTCTCAACACCACACCGGCCAGAAACATCTGGGCCACCGCATCCACAATGCCTGAACCACATATTCCCTTCGGGGGGAGATTGTCAATGGTGCTGTATTCAACCTCCAGTGTGCCGGGTTTTATGTTGACCTTCTCGATTGCCCCCGGCTCTCCGCGCATACCGTGTTTCAGGTGTGCCCCCTCAAATGCGGGACCGGCGGCGGTGGAGCAGACCTCAATGTAGTCCTCGTTGCCCAGCATGATTTCTCCATTTGTGCCTATGTCGGTCGCCAGCGTTAGCTCCGGTTCCTTGTAAATATTGGTTGAGAGGATCACGCCAACGGTGTCGGCGCCGACAAAGCCCGCGATTACCGGAAGAACGTGAACGTTGGCGTTTGGATTGGTCTTAAGGCCTATTTCGCGGGCCTTTACATCGACCCCTCTCCTCAGCACTGGTGTGAACGGCGAGAGGGCCAAAAACTTAGGATTCAGTTTTAGAAAGAGATGGTGCATCGCCGTGTTACCAACGATGGTGACCTCATAGATTTCTTCCCTTTTTATATTTGCAGTTGAGCAGACATCGTCAATTATTTTATTCAGGCCGCCGATGACCACTTGGTTTATCTTTTCTAAGCCATCCTCGTTTTGAATGCAGTAAGTTATTCTGGTTACCACGTCCTCGCCGAATGGAATTTGTGGGTTGAGAAGCGACCCCACGCTCACTAGCTTCCCGTCGTTGAGATCAATCAGATACCCCACTACGGTTGTGGTTCCGATGTCCACGGCCAGACCATATTTTCTTTTGGAAGTATCCCCGCTTTCTATTGAAATTATCTCCTTATCGTTCCAAATCGTGACGGTGCATTTCCAGTTTCCTTTTCTTAGCACCTCAGGAAGTTCTGCGAGTATTTTATAGTCGGTTTCAACACAGTCAACGTTGTGCGACTTCAACGCGTCTAAAATTCTTTCCAGATCAGGTTTAGGATCACTTAAAGTTGGCTGCGGCAGTTCAATAAAGTATTTTTTAATTAAAGGATTGAACTTCAGCTCTTTTTCTAGACCCTCCACCAATATTTTCTGGGCCCCAAGCCTGCTCTCCATCGGAACGGTGATGACGATTTTTTCGTTCGCGGTTATATTTTCTACTTTGGTCATGCAGGCAAGGCGATAACCCCTATCAAGAAGATCTTGCGTCAATTTCCCGTTTTTTACCAAATTCAGTTCCTCTCTTGTTATACTGTTTAGATTGTCAGCCCCTGCTTCGATAATAATCCGGCACTTTCCGCAGGTTCCCTTGCCACCGCACAGAGATTCCAGCGTGATTCCAGCCTCTTTCGCAGCCTCCAATATGGTGGTCCCAACTTCAACTTCAATACTTTTCTCGTCAGGTAAGAAAACAACCCTTGCTACCTTCATGGGAATCATCCTGATGTTTTTAGATATCATTGTTTCTTTTTAGAATTAATACTATCGTGTTGTCCGGATGAGAAATTTTTTACAAATTTTGTCAGTTTGGTCTCCTTAAATTAGAAATCCACTATCTTTTTAAATCGCATACAGATAGAAATGATGGGGAAATGTTGAAAATTGCTTCTGCCCAAGCTCGGAGCGACCCTGGGGTGGCTCCAAAAATTAGACTGGAAAAGGTGAAACCGGGTGAGGTCATCCTCGAGATGCGGGGGATCACCAAGCGTTTCCCCGGTGTTCTTGCCAATGATCACGTTGACTTCGAGATAAGGGCCGGCGAGATCCACGCCCTTTTGGGGGAAAACGGCGCGGGAAAGACAACCTTGATGAATATTCTCTACGGCCTTTACCAGCCCGATGAGGGCCAGATATTAATTCGTGGTAAACCTGTCACCATTAGATCGCCCAAGGATGCCATTGATTTAGGGATAGGGATGATCCACCAGCATTTCATGCTTGTCGATCCCTTGACGGTCACCGAGAATGTTGTCCTTGGCCT
This sequence comes from Hadesarchaea archaeon, assembly GCA_014361095.1. Classification (GTDB taxonomy): domain Archaea; phylum Hadarchaeota; class Hadarchaeia; order Hadarchaeales; family Hadarchaeaceae; genus Hadarchaeum. Next base: position 2,058 of record JACIWF010000073.1, read on the forward strand.
CAAGTCATCTAAGGAACCATTGCTCGATCTGGACGTGGCCGAAAAAAGGATCATCGAGCTTTCAAAGAAATACGGCCTTAAAGTTGACCCCAAGGCCAGAATCGAGCAGCTTTCAGTAGGTGAAAGGCAGCGCGTTGAAATAATCAAGGCATTGTATCGGGGCGCCCAGATACTCATCTTGGACGAACCCACAGCGGTTCTAACTCCGCCGGAAGTCAAGGAGTTGATGAAGATGATGAAAAAGATGGCCAAGGAGGGGTTGGCCGTGATACCTTTCATAACCCACAAGCTGCCCGAGGTGATGGAGGTAAGCGATCGCGTTACGGTGCTCAGGCGCGGAAGAGTTGTGGGCACGATCCCGACCAAGCGCACCAATAAGAGCGATTTGGCCAAGAAAATGGTGGGGAGGGAGATTTACTTTGGTGTCAAAAGAAAAAAGGTCAAACCCGGTAAGGTCGTGCTCTCCGTTAAGGATCTTGAGGCTTTAAATGATAAGGGCCTCCCGGCGCTGAGGAAGGTTTCCTTTGAGATCCGCGAGCGGGAAATACTCGGAGTCGCTGGAGTTTCGGGAAATGGTCAGAGGGAGCTTGCTGAGGTCATCACTGGATTGAGGAAGGCTACTGGTGGCAGGGTTATAATCTTGGGCAAGGATGTCACCAACAAATCCCCGAAGGAGATAACCAGCCAGGGTGTCGGCCACATCCCGGAGGATCGCGTCGGCACCGGTTTGGTGATGAACTTCACCGTCGCCGAGAACCTTATCTTGGGATCGCAATCGGAGCCGCCCTTCGTGAATCGCTGGTTCTTACCCTTCAACAAAAAGTGGTTCTTGGATAAAAATGAGATAAACAAATATGCGGATCAGCTGATAAAGGAGTACGACATAAAAACACCGAGCCGGGACACACCTGCCAGAAATCTGTCCGGCGGTAACCTGCAGAAGCTGATCCTCGCCCGGGAGCTTTCTAGGAAGCCCAAGCTTCTCATAGCCAACCAGCCCACGCGCGGACTTGACGTCGGTGCCACCGAGTTCATCCAGTCAAAGCTGGAGGAGCAGAAGGAGAAGGGGACGGCAATCCTGTTGATCTCTGAGGACCTGGACGAAATCATGTCCTTGAGCGATCGCATCGCGGTAATATATGAGGGTCAGATAGTCGGTATTGTCCCCGCTGAAAAGGCCAAGATCAAGGATATAGGTTTGATGATGGCCGGAGTGAAGAAAACTCCTGCTAAAACCAAAAGCTGAGTTTGTAGACTAAAACGGATGTTGTCTGGCATACTTAACCAATTTTAAATCAGTGGAAAAAACTTAAAAGTAAAAGAAATATGTGTCATCGGGTGAATATGTGAAAGGTAGAGACATTATCTCTGCGTTTGATTTCGCGAGAGAGGACTTTATGCGCCTTTTCAATGAGGCAAAAATTTGTGAGAAAAAAAGGACTCTTAGAATAGCTGAGGATAAGATGGCAATAACTGTGTTCTTGGAGCCATCGACTCGGACGAGGCTCAGCTTCACCGCCGCCATGTTGAAAATTGGTGGCAAGGTCATGGATTTCGGCGGTATTGAGGCCTCGGCACTGATGAAGGGTGAAAGCTTTGAGGACACCATAAGAATGATTGACGGATACGATCCGGACGTAATTATCATAAGGCATAAGGTTGAAGGGTCAGCCAAGATGGCCGCCGACATCGCCGAGCATCCGGTGATAAACGGCGGAGATGGCATGCATGAACATCCGACGCAGGCGCTGACGGATCTTTACACCATGTACAAGACTTTTGGCAAGATCGACGGTTTAAGGGTTGCTCTCCTCGGGGATTTAAAACATGGTCGAACCTTGAGCAGTCTTAGCTATGCACTTTCAATGTTCAATGATGTCAAGCTGTATTGCATCGCCCCACCAATACTGCAGATGAGGCCAGAAGTGGTTGAGAAAATAAAGGATAAGATGCCCTGCAAGTTTTATAATTCTCTGGAAGAACTGGATGAGGAGATCGATGTGCTTTACGTTACTCGGATTCAAAAGGAGAGGTTCACAGATTTGCAGGAGTACGAGCGGGTCAAGGGAAGCTACATAGTGAGCCCGACCCTGCTCTCCAAACTTAAGAAAATCCCGATAGTTATGCATCCGCTGCCAAGGGTGAATGAGATAACTACTGACGTGGATGCCATGCCCCAGGCGAAATATTTCGAGCAGGCAACTAACGGCATGTATGTGAGGATGGCCCTCTTGGCCGAGGTGATGGGGCTCAAAATCCCAGCCGAGTAGTTGCGGTGTCTTTTTGCCCGTAGATTTACTGTTGAACAATGGCACCATCGTCACCCCTCGAGGGGAGTTTAGAGCATCGGTGGCGGTTGATGAGGGAAAGATAGTTGCAATCGGTTCTGCGTCATCGATGCCTCAAGCAGAGAAGGTCTTGGACCTTAGCGGGCTCCATGTGCTCCCAGGCTTTGTAGATGCCCATGTCCACATGAGGGAGCCCGGCATGACCTACAAGGAGGATTTCTTGAGTGGGACCAGTGCTGCAGCCGCAGGTGGAGTGACGACGATTTTTGAAATGCCGAACACTTTGCCTTTAGTGACTAATGAAAGAACTTTGTTAGAGAAAGCTTCATTGCTTAAGGACAAGGCCCACGTAGATTTTTGTCTCTATGGATTGATCATTGAGGACAACATAGGTGAACTGGCGGGCATGGCGAGGGCGGGTGCCATCGGTTTCAAGCTCCTTTTAGCCGAAGTGACTGGTGGTGTTCCTAGGCCGAGCAATGGTCTAATTTTTGAGTCCTTTAAAGAGCTGGCCAAGATTGGCCTTCCCGTCTCAGTTCATGCCGAGGATAAGAATATAACCGAGTACTATGCGGAAAAGCTGAAGGCAGTGACCAAGGAACCGATAGCGCACTGCTGGGCAAGACCACCCATCGCTGAGGAAGAGGGAATTCAGTTGCTGGCTTTGTTCGCCGCTCAGGCCGGAAATAAGGTCCACTTGGTCCACACCAGTTGCGGCACAGATTTAATAAAAGCAGCTAAGGCCACCGGAGCGAGGATAACTGCTGAAACCTGCCCGCAATATCTGGTCTTTAATGAGGAGGACATGCGAGTTAAAGGCTCAGTTCTGAAGATAAATCCTCCAGTGAGGACCAAGGCCTTGGTTCAAAAGCTTATCCAGGCTGTAAATGATGGGACCATTGATACCATCGGGTCGGATCATGCACCCCATTCGATAGAGGAAAAAACTAAAGAGAGCATATGGGAGGCCTCTTCAGGTTGCATTGGTGTCGAGACTTTGGTTCCAGTTATGCTGACCTTGGTCAATAGGGGCCTGATTAAACTCAGCCGGCTTGTGGAAATGGGAGCGGAAAATCCAGCGAGAATCTTCGGACTTTACCCCAGAAAGGGCGCCATTATGGTGGGTTCCGATGCCGATTTCACCATAGCTGATATGAAGATGGAAAAGACGATAAAGGCGGAAGAACTTCATAGCAAACAGAAGATAACACCTTTTGATGGTTTTC
>JACIWF010000074.1 GCA_014361095.1 Hadesarchaea archaeon
TCTTGGTGGTGAAAGGTTGGAAAAATACTTGGTGGCAAAGACGAGCTTCCTCAAAAGAATAGACAAAGAGATCAAAGAGGGCAAGGAAGTTGTGGCACCGGTGAAGCAGGAGAACCAAGCCAATTTCAGGAGGTTAAAGTCCACCGGGGAAGTTCTTTGGGGTGGCCCGCAGACGGTCATTTCAGCAAAGTCCTTTGTCTTTCCTCAGAAGGAGGAGCTGCTCAGGTATGAGATGAACGATGAGATTAAGGTTCAGCCTACTGTTGAGGCGAGACCGATGATCCTGCTGGGTGTTCACCCATGCGACATCAACGGGATCTCGCTTTTGGATAAGGTTTTCAGTGAGAAGAATTTGGACGAGAACTATCTCAGGAAGCGGGAGAATCTGACCATCATCGGAGTCGAATGCTTGGAGCCCTGCTCTCCGGAGTCATTCTGCTACCGCAAGGACTCCATAGTTCCTTGGGATGGGTTTGATTTATTTCTGACGGACATGGGTAGGAACTTTTTCGTTGAAGTAGGCTCAGCAAAGGGCGAATCATTTATTTCTGAAATAGGAAAAAAAGCCACGCAGGCCGATATTGACCGGGTCAAGAAGATCAGAAGGGAAAGGGACGCGTTGTTTGACCGGGAGCAACGGAAGCTAAAGCCAAAGCTCTCCGATTTGCCCCGACTCCTCAAGGAGAACTATGATTCTCCGGTTTGGGCCGAACGCGGAGCCAGATGTTTTGGCTGCGGCTCTTGCAACATGGTCTGTCCCACCTGCTATTGTTTTGACGTCAGGGACTGTGTCGAACTGGATCTGAAGCACGGCAGCCGTTTGAGGTGGTGGGACGGGTGTATGCTCACCGACTTCACCCGGGTGGCCACTGGTGAGATCTTCCGGGAGGATCGGGGAGCAAGGCTTCGTCACAGAACCCACCGTAAGGACTGCTATTTGTTTGAAAAATGGGGTCGAAGCTTTTGTACCGGGTGTGGCAGGTGCGGGAAGGCCTGCCTGACAAAAATAGTTGACCCCCTGGACATCGCCAACGAGATTTATGAGAGGAGCCGATCGAGATGACGATATACAGACCCGAAATTGCCGTGATAAAAAAGGTGGCGACGCTGACCGAGACCGAAAAGCTGTTCGATCTGGAGCTGCTCTCAGGTAAAAGCTTGGGTCACAGACCGGGCCAGTTTGTGGAGCTGTCCATCTTCGGCGTCGGTGAGGCTCCGATCTCGCTCTCATCTCCACCCTCGGAAAGTCCCACCTTCCAGCTCTGTGTCCGGAAAATTGGGAACGTGACCACGGCCATGCATGGGAAGAAGCCCGGCGACAAGGTCGGGATCCGGGGGCCGTTCGGCAATGGCTTCGATCTGGAGGATTTCAAGGGTTGGGACGTGATGTTGATTGGAGCGGGACTTGGTCTGGCTCCACTGCGATCGCTGATCTGGTCGGTGCTGAACACAAGGCAGGATTTCGGCAAAGTTTACATCATTCACGGCGCCAGGAGCCCACAGCTGCTCCTCTTCAAGGATGAGCTGAAGGAGTGGGAGAGGAGAGCCGACGTTGAGTTTTACTCGACGGTTGACGTGGCGGATGAAACCTGGCAGGGCCATGTGGGTGTTATCAGTACTATAATACCTCAGGTGAACTTTGACCCCAAAAAGACCCAGGCCGTGATCGTTGGTCCTCCCGTGGTCTACAAGTTCATCATCAAGGAACTGAAGAACCGCGGCATGGACGATAAAAATATCTGGGTGGATCTGGAGAGAAAGATGAAATGCGGGGTTGGTAAATGTGGGCACTGCCAGATCAACAATCTCTATGTTTGCCAAGATGGCCCAGTTTTTCGTTACGATAGAATTAGAAATCTTCCGGAGGCGATATGATGGCGAAACCGAAGGTTGCCTTTTTTGATTTCACCTGCTGCGAGGGCTGTCAGCTGACCGTCCTCTCAATCGGGGAAAAACTGCTGGACCTCTTTGGGGCGGTCGAGGTGGTCAACTTCAGGGAGGCCTCCAGCTACAAGGGACAGGACTACGACATTGCCTTCGTTGAGGGCTCGATTGCCACCCCCAAGGACATCGAAAGGATCAAGGAGATCAGAAAGAGGGCCAAGGTGGTGGTGGCCCTCGGTGCCTGCGCCCACATCGCCGGCGTCAACGCGATTAGGAACTTCCACAACCAGCAGGAGATCAAGAAGATGGTCTACGGTGATAAAGCCTGGGTCTTCGACTCGATATTGGCCCAGCCCATTGACGCCGTGATCAAGGTGGACTACTATATCCCGGAATGCCCGATTGACAAGGAGGAGTTCCTCCGTTTCGTCACCCAGCTCTTAAACAACATGAAGCCGTTTATCCCGGATTATCCCGTCTGCGTGGAATGCAAGATGAAGGGAAATGTCTGCAATTACCACAAGCCAAACCCGATCATCTGCCTGGGTCCGGTGACGAGGGGAGGCTGCGGGGCGATCTGTCCCTCGGCCGGAAATGCCTGCGAGGGATGCCGGGGACTGGTCCCTGATGCTAACCTCGAAGCGATGGAGTGGCTGCTGAGTGAGTATGGAGTTTCCGCGGAGGACAAGTTCAGGTTATACAGGATGTATAACGGTTTGATGGGGATGAAAAAATGAGCGGCAAGGATCTAGACATCTATGTCCACCACATCACCAGGGTTGAGGGACACGGGAACATCGTGGTGGACGTGAAGAAGGGAGAACTGAAGGAGGTTAAACTGGAGATCATAGAGTCGCCCAGGTTCTTTGAGGCGATGCTGGTCGGCCGGCGTTTTCCCGAAGCCGTCCACATCGCTTGCAGGATCTGCGGAATCTGCTCAATCTCTCACACGGCCGCTTCGATAAAGGCCGTTGAGGACGCGCTGGGGATTAAGCCGACCTGGCAAACGGAGACGCTGAGAAAGATATTGATGGATGCCGAGATGCTGGACTCACACGCGCTGCACAGCTTCTTCCTTGCCGCCCCAGATTTCTTCGGAGTTCCCTCGGTTATCCCGATGGTCTCCACCCACTCTGAGGTCATCAAAACCGCGATCAATCTCAAGAAGCTGGCCCACGATATCTGCGATGTGATGGTGGGCAGACACACCCATCCGATCTCGATGGTGGTGGACGGCTTCACCAATCTGGTGACCGAGGAACAGATGGAGGAGTTGCTGGGGAAGATAAAGCAGGCGCAGAAGGAAGATGTCCCCAGAATGTTGGATTTCTTCTCCAAGTTAAAGTTCCCCCAGTTTGAGCGAAGGACCAACTATAACTGCCTGGTCAACCCTGAGGAATATCCCTTTTACGATGGGATGATAAAATCCTCCGAGGCCGGCGTCTACAAGCCCCGGGATTACAAGCAAAAAATTGCCGAGCGCGTCGTGGATCATTCCACAGCCAAGCATGCCTTTGGCCCGGTAAAGCCCTACATGGTCGGGGCGCTGGCTAGGTTCAACACCAACTACAAACAACTCTTGCCGGAGGCCCAAAAGGCTGCCAAGCTCTTGAAACTGGAAGCTCCGAGCTATAATCCCTATCACATCACCCTGGCCCAGGTGGTTGAGATTGTTCACTGTCTGGAGTCCATGTCTCGTCACATCGAGCAGCTGTTGTCACGGGGCATCAAGGATGAGAGGGCTGAGAGGCCGCCGCTCGCGGGATGGTCGGCCAAACTCCCACCGGTCAAGAAGAGCTGGGGCGTGGGAGTGGTCGAGGCGCCAAGGGGTTTATTGATTCATGAGTACCGGATCAACGGCAACGGCGCGATAGACGCAGCCAACTGCATCATCCCGACGGCCCAGAATCTGGCCAACATCGAGGCCGACATGAGGGAACTGGTGCCCCAAATCTTGGATCGGCCGAAGGAGGAGATCGTCCAGCTCCTGGAGATGTTAGTCAGGTCATACGATCCCTGCATTTCCTGTTCCTGCCATCTGCTGAAGGTAGATTTTGTTGGGTGAGAGGAAGCTCGTCGTCGGTCTGGGGAACATCCTTCTTAAGGACGAGGGCGTTGGGGTGAGGTGCGTCGAGTTTCTGAGGGAGAGAGATCTGGGCAGCGATGTTAAGATTGTTGACGGGGCGACGCTGGGATTTGATCTTCTAGAGGAAATGAAAGGCTTTGACCGGGTAGTTTTAGTAGACGCCGTTGACATGGGCAAGGAGCCCGGTTATATCGCCAGTTTCGGGGCCGAGGAGCTGCTGAAAATAGCCGGTGGAAAAAAATTTTCTCTGCACGAGTTCAACTTGGTCGATGTTATCCAGCTGGGCAAACAGCTGGGCTATGGCTTGGACAAGGTGAGGATCGTCGGCATCCAGCCCAAGGAGGTGAGCTGGGGGGACCGGTTGAGCGAGACCATCGAGAAAAAATTACCTGAGCTGGCAGGTAGGGTTTTAAGCGAGCTGAAAGATTAAAATTTGGTGGCTAAATGGCGGTAAAGCCGGAAGTTCTGAAGGGGATGGATATCTTTGAATTTTTGAAGCGGGATGCTGAAGGACATCGCCGAGATGACGGAAGTGGAAGAGTATGAGCAGGGCGACCTGATTTTTAAGGAGGGAGATCAGGCTGAGAAGATCTACATGGTTTTGGAGGGAAGGGTTTCGATTGAGCTGGAGGCCGGGGCCGGTAAGAGGATTTCAGTCTACACGCTGACCAAGGGCAGATTTTTCGGCTACCCGGCGCTGCTCCGCACCAAGAGATACACCACCTACGCCCGTTGTCTGGACAAGGTCAAGGTCGCCACCATCGTCGCCGATGAGCTGGTCAACAAGGTCTTTAAAAAGGACTGCAGGCGAGGATATCTCGTCATCAAGAAAGTGGCGGAGATCATCGCCAACGAGTTGTCCGACACCCGCGTGCAGCTCATTCCTCGCTCAGCTTTAACGGTCATGAAGACAGGTCGAGGCGGTGAGGGCGAGTCATGGCAAAAGATCCTGTCTGCGGGATGTTTGTTGATGAGAAAAAGGCGAAATTTAAGTCTGAATTTGGGGGCAAAGTTTACTTTTTCTGTTCTGCCAGGTGTAAGGACAACTTCGATAGAGAACCGGAGAGGTACATAAAGGACACTTCTGGCTGCTGTTGTCGTGGTTAAGTCTCCGGTCGCTTTCAAAAGCTCAGCAGTAAGCGTAAAATAGCAGTTGAGCTGATTCATCAAAATATGGTGTAATTATGAGGATCGGCGTCATCGGCCTCCAGGGAGCGGTCAGCGAGCACATCGAGGCGGTCAGGCGGGCCCTTGCTGCGAGCGGTCTGGATGGCGAGGTCATCTGGGTCTCCCGGCCACAGCAGCTGGAGGGCTTAGATGGCATTATCATTCCCGGCGGCGAAAGCACCACCATCGGTAAGCTGATGAAGATAACCGAGATCTTTGATGGTGTAAAAAAGTTGGCC